>SLGA01000035.1 GCA_007123985.1 Balneolaceae bacterium
AAAATAAGCATTTCCATTTGGCACGTATTTTTATATGTGCCTTTTTTTTATCTGCCCATTTCGAACGCTAACCATAAGAAATAGCAGATATGTTTATTAGACGACAAAAGACGAAATAATAAGTTAGACGACAATTTAGAAAACAGATATGAAAGAAGATTTTAGAAGTGTAGAATTTGCACCCGGAAAAACAATTTCGGTAGAAACCGGAAGATTAGCCAAACTGGCAGACGGTGCAGTGATGGTACGAATGGGCGATACAATGGTACTTTGTACTGTGGTAAGTGCTAAAGATGCAAAACCGGGACAGGATTTTTTCCCAATGGTTGTTGATTTAAGAGAAAGTTTTACAGCTGCCGGTAAATTCCCGGGCGGTTTTATGAAAAGAGAGGGACGTCCATCAGACAGTGAAACACTTGCAAGCCGATTGATCGACAGAAGTTTGCGTCCGCTCTTCCCGAAAGGTTATTACAATGAAACCCAATTTATTTGCCAGGTATTTTCATCAGACGGACAAAATCAGGCTGACGTTTTAGGAGCTTTTGGGGCTTCCGCAGCCACACATATTTCATCGATTCCATTCGACGGTCCAATGTCTCAGGTGAAAGTAGGCCGCATTAACGGCGAATTTGTTATCAATCCAACCATTGATGAGCTCAAAGAGAGCGATATGGATATGATTGTTGCCGGTACTGCCGATAGCGTTCTGATGATCGAAGGCGAGATGAAAGAGATCAGCGAAAAAGAGATGCTTGAGGCAGTTAAAGCCGGGCATAAAGCGATTGTGAAATTGTGTGAGTTCCAGGAAGAGCTCAGAAAAGAGTTTGGAGTTGAGAAGCGTGAATTCACACCAGAAGAAGGGAATACCCCACTCGAAGAGAAAGTAGCAACTTTGGTTGGTGACCGCCTAAAAGGTATAGTTGGTATGGGTCTTAGCAAAGAAGAGTTTGGCTCACAATTAAGCGAACTGAAGTCTGAAATTAAAGAGACGATCACTGCTGAAGAAGAGTACGAAGAAGCCGGTGGTGAAATTTCAGCCATATTTGGTGATTTAGTAAAAGATGCAGTTCGCAATATGATTCTTGAGGACAAGAAACGAATTGACGGACGCGGACCTGAAGATATCAGAGATATTTGGACACAAGTTGGATATTTGCCAAGAACACACGGTTCTGCCATCTTCTCTCGGGGTGAAACACAGGCTCTTATTTCTGTAGCTCTCGGTACGAAACGTGATGCGCAAAGTGTGGATACACTCTTCCAGGAGGAGGACCAAACATTTATGCTGCATTACAACTTCCCTCCATACTGTGTTGGCGAAGCAGGATTTTTAAGAGGACCTGGACGGCGAGAAATTGGTCACGGTCACCTTGCTGAAAGAGCACTCAAAATGGTGCTTCCCGATTTTGAAGAATTCGGGTATGTAATCCGGGTTCGTTCAGATATCACCGAATCTAACGGTTCATCATCCATGGCATCTGTTTGCGGTGGCTCGATGGCGATGATGGATGCTGGTGTTCCTCTGCCAAAACCGGTTGCAGGTATCGCAATGGGTATGATTGTGGGTGAAAACAACACCGTTGTGCTTTCCGATATACAGGGTGAAGAGGATTTCATGGGCGACATGGACTTCAAAACTGCTGGTACAGCTGATGGTATCACAGCCACACAAATGGATATGAAAGTTCAGGGAATTACCTTCGAAATAATTGAAGAAGCTCTTGAACAGGCTCATAAAGGAAGATTACACATCCTTGAAAAAATGGCTGAAACCATTTCAGCATCACGAGAAACACTATCGAAGTATGCTCCGCAGTTTGTACGAATGACAATTGATGGCGACAGCATTGGCGCAGTAATTGGTCCCGGCGGTAAGGTTATCCAGACGCTTCAAAAAGAGACAGATACTGAAATCTGGATTGAAGAAGATGAAAGCGGAAAAGGACAAATTACAATCTCTGCTGATAATCTTGACAAAGCAGAAGCAGCCAAGAAACGTATTCAGGGTATTGCCGGACAACTTGATGAGGGTGCTACCTATCAGGGTACAGTGAAAGCGATTAAAGAGTACGGTGCTTTTGTGGAGATTGTACCGGGTAAAGAAGGGTTGCTTCATATCTCAGAACTTGAGCACGGACACGTGAAGAAAGTTGAAGATGTAATCTCAGTTGGAGATCAGATTGATGTGAAACTTCTTAAAGTTGAGCATGGCGGTAAATTGAGACTTTCCAGAAAGGCTCTGCTGCCAAATGATGAAGAGTAAGTAACTCTCTTTCAAACACATTCAAAAGCGGCTTCATTTATTTTAGAGCCGCTTTTTTTATGCTTAATAGGCAATTAGTTCGTCCAGCTTCTTTTTTAATCTGTGATTAGCCAGATAACCATTCTCCAGCTCTCTGCTGAACGGGATAGGGGTATGTAAGGATGAGCACCGCAGTACAGGTGCATCCAGAAAGCCAAATGCCCTCTCTGTTATACCTGCTGAAATTTCACTCATCGGTCCCAAAACTTCTGAGGGTTCTTGCAGTAACAAAACTTTACCGGTTTTTTTCACTGAATGGATTATGGTCTCCCAGTCAATTGGTGCAAGACTTCTGAGGTCGATAATCTCGATATTAACATCGTTCTCCTCATACGTTAAAGATTCTTCCAGTGCCCAGTGAACACCCATTCCATAGGTAACAATTGTCAAATCATTACCCTCTTTCACTACATTCGCTTTTGTTAAATCCACTATTTTACAGTGATTTTCCGTAATGGATTTAACACTTCTATAAAGCTTTTTATGTTCAAAGAAGAGAACAGGATTGGGATCATATAATGATGTGTAGAGCATATGTTGAGCATCTTCTGCAGATGAAGGTACCAAAACCCGTAAACCGGGGAGTTGCATAAACCAGCTTTCAGGGCTTTGTGAATGGAAAGGACCAGCAGCAACTCCGCCTCCATGCGGGGCCCGTATAGTAACGTTTATGTCAGGCATCCAGCGATATCTTCCCTTCGACAGATTGTTAACAATCTGATTAAAACCACACGAGATAAAGTCCGCAAATTGCATTTCAACCACAGGTTTAAACCCTTCCATTGCCAAACCGATAGCTGCACCGATAATTCCGGATTCGATGATGGGAGTGTTCCGAATTCTCTCTCTGCCGTATTTGTCAAGAAACCCTTCCGAAACTTTAAATACACCACCATACTCTGCAATATCCTGGCCCATCAATATGAATGATTCATCTTCATCGAAAGCTTGTTCGTGGGCAAATTTGATGGCATCAACCATTCGCTTTTCAGAAGATGGATGCGATTTTCCGTTTAAAGAGTTTGCCGGCTGGCTTCGGAGCTCAGATCGTTTGATTTCTCTTGACTCCTCAAATACTGGCAAGGGTGCTTTAAGTGCTTTTTCCAGGTCTTTCGTAAATATAGTTTTTACCTCATTTCGTATGTTGATGCGCTGATCGTCACCGGCCAGTATTCCTTCATCGCGCATCCAGTTTTCAAACTGTAAAATGGGATCCCTTTTTTTCCATATTTCTACTTTTTCATCGGGTATATAGAATGTGCCTGAAGCTTCTTCATGGCCGCGCATACGGAATGTTTTTGCCTCTATGAGAACCGGAGTGCCATTAAGAGCCGTGCTTTTTGCCTCTTCAATAGCTTGCTGCATTTCAAAAAAGTTATTTCCATCTGCAAGAATTCCTTTCATGCCGTACCCTTTTGCACGGTCGACCAGATTTTCGCAGGCATATTGTTCTGAAGTGGGAGTAGATAAACCGTACCCATTATTTTCAATGAGGTAAATAACCGGCAAATTCCAGACTGCTGCAAGATTGCATGCCTCATGGAAATCTCCTTCACTTGTGGCTCCGTCACCGCAAAAACTAACAGCAATATTGCCGGTATCCCGAAGTTTGTTGGCAAGTGCTACACCTGCTGCTACCGGCATGGTTGCTGCAAGATGAGATATCATTCCGAAGATTTTTTTCTCGGGGATACCAAAATGAAAGGAGCGATCACGACCGCCAGTATAGCCATCTGCCCGGCCCATCAGCTGGCAGAAGAGTTTGTATAAGGGGACATTTCGGGTTGTAAAAACCCCGAGATTTCTATGCATTGGAAAGATGTAATCCTCATCTTCAAGTGTTCGCCCTACAGCAACTGAAATAGCCTCCTGACCAATTCCCGAAAACCATTTGCTGATTTTATTCTGTCTTAGAAGATTCAGCATACGTTCTTCGATCATTCTTGGCAGAAGCAAATCCTTGTAAATGCTTAATGCACGCTCTTTAGAAATTTTTTTTGCAGGGGCTATCATTAATACTATTTTTGTGTGTAATTTAACTGTCTTTACGAGTGAACAGTGTTCGCAACAAATAAATAAAAAATCTGACCATATGGACAGGAACAAAAGGCAATTTATCAATCATTATCTTACCAAAACTTAGATATTAATAGTAATACAGGACGATAACAAATGGAAGCACTTGGAAGACAAATTCTTGTAGAGTTTTACGACTGTGACCAGTCTAAATTAAATGATGTAAGTTACGTAGAAACTTCACTCATACAGGCAGCAAAAGCATCCCGGGCTACACTCATTTCTCACAATTTTCACAAATTCAGCCCCTATGGAGTTAGTGGGGTAGTAGTAATTGCCGAATCCCACATTGCCATTCATACCTGGCCGGAGTACAATTACGCAGCTGTTGATATATTTACCTGTGGTGATACCATTGATCCCTGGGTGATTCAGGAATATCTGAAAGACAGCTTTGAATCAAAAAACGTATCAAGCATGGAAATGAAAAGAGGCATGTTTAAAGTGCCGGAAGGGCAAAAACTTCTTTTCAAACCAAACCAGGAATATCAAACCAATTAAACGTTTTCAATTATGATGGTAAAAACCCCAGACATGTATTGCCTTGTGAAAGGTGCAGCTGAAGGACGTACACGCCTGAATGCATTTGATAAAGCTCTCTTAGAAGCCGGAGTGGGCGACACCAACCTGATGCGAATGAGCAGCATTTTACCTCCCGCAGCTGAGGAAATTTCCGTTAACGAACTTGTTCTTCCGAAGGGCGGCCTGATTCCGCTTGCCTACGCAACGATCGACAGTACTACACCAGGGAGAATGATTTCAGGCGCCATAGCCGTAGGTATCCCCGAGGATGACAGAGAACCTGGAGTAATTATGGAATTTGAAGACCATGCACCTCTATCAACGGTTGAAGAGATTGTTCGCCAGATGGTTGTTGATGGTTTCGAATATCGTAACAGAAAGCTTAAAGAAATTAAAACCATCGGAATAGAACACAAAGTTGAACAGTGTGCTGCTGTTTTTGCTGCTGCTGTTCTTTGGTACAAATAATTACCGATGTATTGCCTTCATTTTATTTCATCCCCCCACTAATTTTCATCTGCTAACTACATTAAGATATGCCTCTTCAGTATAATGAGTATTACAATGAACAGACCGGACTTACCATCGGCCTGAAAAAACTGCTTTTCTCTGTTCAATCCGACTTTCAGTTGGTTGAAGTTTATGAAACTGATACCTGGGGAAATCTGATGACGATAGACGGCATGGTGATGCTGAGCGAGAAAGATGAATTTGTGTACCATGAAATGCTTGCACACACGGCAATGTTTACGCATCCAAATCCGGAAAGAGTACTGATAATTGGTGGCGGAGACGGAGGTACAGCTCGTGAAGTTTTAAAACATGCATCCGTGAAGAAGGTTGATATGGTTGAGATTGACAAGACGGTTGTTGATGCTTCGAAACTGCATTTTCCAGGTGTTGGAGATTTTGAAAATCCAAAGCTCAACGTGCTTTATGAGGATGGGATCGCTTTTGTTAAAAATGTGAAGTCACCTTACGATGTTATCATTATTGATGGTTCTGATCCTGTAGGCCCGGCTGAGGGTCTATTTGAGAAAGACTTTTATCAGTTCTGTTTCGATGCATTAAGTGATGATGGTGTGCTTACTGCTCAGACAGAGAGCCCCTGGGTTGAATCGTATTATCCAAGTATGAAGAAAGTATTTTACGCACTGGAGGATCTTTTTCCGGTTTCTAAAATGTATTTAAGTTTTATTCCCCTTTATCCTGCCGGCATGTGGTCTATGGCATGTGCATCAAAGAGAGAAGATCCACTTGACGACAACGTTTTGAGTAAAATCAGAAGCTCGGTGGATCAAATTCCAGGCCTGAGATACTATAATGCTGATGTACACTCCGGCTCTTTCGCACTACCAAATTTTGTGAAAGATATCATCGAGAGATAAGTTTACAACTCACCAAACTACAACACTGCACGACATTGGCTTAGACTAAAAAAGCGCTTTTAAGCCTATTTTACTCTCAAACTTTCAAAAAGAAGTGAAAATTATTTGTAAAAAGAGCTTCTTTAATGGAGCTGATTTAGCCTTCCAATCTCATTAAATAATTGCCTGACAATGACGTGAGAAGAGAGTTTATTTTACTCTCAAAAGTTGAACTCTCAATAAAATGTGATGGTTTTACATGTAATTGATACTCTGAACGATGAGTATCCAACCTTAAACAAACCACACATAAAAATGGATCTAATAAGTTCTTTAGGGAATGCAACCTTTGAGAATTATGTAGCGCTCGACTCTGGTTTTACAGAAATGGCTTACCAGATGTCTGCCCATGTACTTACACTGGGATACGCCATAATGCTCGCAGGTTTGCTATATTTTGTTCTTACCATAAAAACAGTGGCACCCAAATACCGGATATCATCAGTTTTATCCGTTGTTGTTATGGTTTCTGCGTTTTTGCTTCTGCTTGTTCAGTCGCAAAACTGGACCGGTGCTATGGCTTACGACACTGAATCTGCCCGCTACGTACTTGGAAACTCAACCGATTTGTTCAATAATGGTTATCGTTATTTGAACTGGTTGATCGACGTACCAATGCTTCTGTTCCAGATTCTGTTTGTTGTTACACTTACAAGAAGCGATTTCAGTAAAATCAGGAATGGTTTCTGGTTCTCAGGAACTGCAATGATTCTTACAGGCTATGTAGGCCAGTATTACGAAGTAACCAGCCCAACGCTCTTCTTCGTATGGGGTTTTATCTCTACGATATTCTTTGTGCATATCTTAATCCTCATGAAGCGTGTAATTACTGAAGGTAAAGAGGGTGCACCACCGAAAGCTCAAAAATACCTTGGCTCCATCTGGACGCTGTTTCTTTTCTCCTGGATGCTCTATCCGGGCGCTTATCTGATGCCATATCTGTTTGGTGGATTAGAGCCGGCTCTCAGTGAGACAGCTGTTGTAGCCCGCCATATTACCTATACAGTGGCAGATGTTAGTTCTAAAGTTATTTACGGAATTCTGTTAACTCTTACCGCACAGGAAATGAGTAAAGCAGATGGGTACGATTACGAAAAATTAGATAATGCACTCTAATTTTTCACTTGTTGAGTTATGAGCTAAAAGCCCTGTCGTGAGACAGGGCTTTTTTTATGAAATTTATTTTCAGATGATTGCAATCAAAAGTATTTTCTATTTATTCAATTTTAGCACTTAATTAATCTGCAACGTTGACTGAAAAAAAGAGCACATCCGGATTCAAACTAATCTTACTATGGTCTTTAGGGCTGCTTATAGCACTCGCAATATTTGGTGTATTATTCAGGGCTGTGTTTCCTCTTGAGAGGAATCTCGATGAATCTGAATACATGGAAAAGGTATTCCTGGAATATGAAACAGAATTTTATATAAACCACGATCCCGGCATTGAACCAATCGGCGTATTTGAAGGAGGTACAATACTATTTGTTGTTGAATCAAGGGATGATTGGAACCTGGTACGACCACTTCCAATGAGTAAACCGGATAGTGTGTGGGTCTCATCAAACACATTTATATCCTACAATCAGGAAAATTTCAGGCAGTGGCTCATTGATGAAGAGAGACGAAGACATCAATCGAATTAATTCATCAGATAAATAAATCATTTACTTTCAACCTGTTAAGCGGACAATTGCTCATGAAACAGACAGCCATATTACTCACGACACTTTTTCTGATTCTAATCTCATGTACTTCACCTGCAGAAGAGTCACTCTTTGACCGATTATCGCTTGAGGAGATTACCATAGATCAGCTAACAGAAGGGTATGAAAACGGAGATTTTACCATTCAGCAGGTTGTTGAGGCTTATCTTCAGCGCATTGAGTCAATCGACCGAAATGGACCCGGCCTGAATGCAGTTCTCACGATTAATGAAAATGCCATTGAGCAGGCTGCAGAACTCGACAGTGAGTTACTGGAAGGTAATCGCAGAGGCAAACTACACGGCATTCCCATACTCCTGAAAGATAATATCGATACTTACGATATGCCCACAACAGCCGGATCAAGATTTCTTGAGGGCTCTGTTCCGCCTGAAGATGCTTTTATTGTGAAAGAGTTACGCAAAGAGGGTGCCATTATACTTGGAAAAGCCAACCTAAGTGAGTGGGCAAACTTTCACAGCAGTTTCTCATCAAGCGGATGGAGCGGACTTGGCGGGCAGGTTAATAATCCGTACGAACTTTCTCGAAATCCTTGTGGATCGAGTTCAGGCTCAGCTGCAGCAGCATCAGCAAATCTTGCAGCCATCACAATCGGTACCGAAACAAACGGGTCAATCGTTTGTCCCTCTAATGCAAACGGAATTGTTGGTTTTAAACCAACTGTAGGGCTTTGGAGCCGAACTGGCATTATACCCATCAGCTACACAACAGATAGTGCCGGGCCTATGACAAGAACTGTACGCGATGCAGCTATACTGCTTGGCGTATTAGCAGTTACTGACGAAAGTGATGAGCTGAGCCTTATCGCTGAGGAGCATATTCAAACCGATTACACAACATTTTTGAATGAAAACGGATTGGAAGGAAAACGCATCGGATTTTTTACAGGACCCATGGGCAACCATTTTCGTGTAGACTCATTGATGTACCAGGCGGTAAGAGATTTTGAAAGTATGGGAGCAGAAATCATAGAAATAGACCAAATTGGCACTCAAAATATCGGTGGTGATGCTTTCCGTGTGCTGCTTTATGAGTTTAAAGACGGACTGAACAAGTATTTTGAATCTCTTGGCGATAATGCCCCGATACGAAGCGTAGAAGAACTTGCTGAAAAAACACGGGAATTGGCCATTGAGACCGAACAATTCGATCGCAGCTTGATTTTCCAGGCTGCTGAGGCTGGAGATCTTGACTCAGAAGAATTCATCACTTCTCTTGAAAATATGCTCACTCAAAGCCGCGAAGATGGAATCGACAGAGTGATGGATGAACATAACCTGGATGCAATTATCTCGCCTACAGGGTCACCCGCCTGGAAATCAGATCCGGTAATGGGGGATAATTTCAGGCTGAGTTCCAGTTCGCCATCTGCCAGGGCAGGATATCCGATTATTACGCTGCCAATGGGTAATATTGATGGCCTGCCGGTTGGTATTTCCATATTTGGCCGGGCATGGAGTGAAGGCAGGTTACTTGAAGTAGCTTATGCATACGAACAGGGAACAAACCACAGACTTGTGCCCCAATTTTTAGACTGAATGTTCAGCATCTGATATATTTTTCATACTTTTTTAACAAGAGAAGGAGATATATGAGAAAAGTATTGAGTGTTTGCGTATTGGTATTACTCTGGAATTCTTCGGCTTATGCAAATTACGAGGACAACAATTCACCCGGAAATGTAATCATCATCAGTATCGATGGTTTTCCGGCAGATCTGCTCTGGGATATAAAAGTGCATGTGCCCACAATTCGTCAACTCGCCGAAAACGGGGCCTGGGCTCGTTCAATGATCCCATCGAACCCAACGCTTACCTGGGCCAATCACACATCCATTGTTACCGGAGTCCATCCAGAAAAGCATTGTGTTCTCTTTAACGGAAAAGTTGAATACACCGATGGAAGGCTGCCGGTTCGGGTAAATCCGAGAAAAGACAAGACAGAGCTTGTAAATGTACCCACTATTTATGATGTAGCATTCAACAGAGGCCTGAGAACTGCAGAAGTAAACTGGCCGGCAACCAGAAACGCAGAGACTCTTTACGACAGCTTTCCCGATACACCTGATAATGTTGGTAATATGACGGATGATTTAAGATGGGAACTGTATGATAAAGGGATTTTACATGATATGACCACATTTGCTCTTTGGCAATTTAGCGGAGCCGGCAGAGATGAAGTCTGGATGAAAACGGCGCTCCATCTCATCGAAAACAGAATGCCAAATCTGCTACTGTTGCACTTTTTGAATGTTGACAGTATTCATCACAGGCATGGAGTAGATTCCGAAGCCGGTTTTACGGCACTTCAGCTGGTTGATTATCAAATTAAACAGATTGTAGAAACTCTCAAAGATACAGGCCAATTTGAAGACACTACAATCTTCATAACCACAGACCATGGATTTACAAATACTCCACAAGCAATTCTGCCAAATATAGCACTGGCAAAACATGGATTGTTAACAATTGATGACGGACGAATTACGGGTGGCAGGGCTCAGGCAATATCCAATGGGGGAATCTCATTTATTTATGTTGATGATTCCGAAGATGTTCAAACTGTTCAGCGTGTTAAAGAGATCTTTAAGGCTCATGAAGGAATTCATAAGGTGATAAAACCGGAAGATTATCATTTATATGGCATTCCGAATCCTTCAGTTTGTGATCAGTCCGGTGTGTTGCTTCTGGCTGCTGAGCCGGGCTATGCATTCAATAATTCATTGATTGGTGATGAAGTTGTTGTACAAAGTACAGATCATGGATTTTCATTAGGTCATCACGGCTTTTTAAATACGTTTATACAGATGAATGGTGCGTTTGTAGCATCAGGAAATGGAATAATCAGTGGGATGATATTGGATGAGATAGATATCCGATCCATAGCTCCAACTGTTGCGTATCTTCTCGGTTTTGATTTTGCTTCAGCTGACGGCCAAATTTTATACGATATTTTGAATATCGACCTTGCCAATTAAGGTTCCTTTAGAGGTAAAGCAGATTGACGCCGAAAGGTTTATTCGAATCAAATAATAAAAAAATCTCTGTAATAACAATTCTTTACAAGGCTTATTGCACCTGAGAGAGGCCGAAGCACTGCTTCGGAAAAACTACATAAATATCTCTTTCTATTACTTAGACTTTCAAAAAAAGAAAAGCCCAACAGAAGCAATATCTATTGAGCTTATTGTACCCTAGAAAGAATGTAACAACTGTAATTTCATGAAGTTAAATGCTTCCCCATTCCATTAAAACATTGGCTAAATTAATGAAGCAGCATATTGCTTAATAATGCCTGCAGTAAAAATCAGATAATGTTTTACCACTATGAAGCCAACCTATTCATTTTACAATAGAAAGAATAAACAGAATAAAGTGCCAACCTATTTCAGAGTTACCTACAACCGGAAATTGAAGTATGTAAACACCGGGATAAAGATTGAGGAACAGTATTGGAATGAGACAAGAGAGGAGGTTAAGAAAAGCCATACATCAGAAAAGATTTTAATCGCAAGAGGATGATACCCCGGAATTTCTGAAAGGAACAACAAGTGAATTTAGAGAACAAAAATAAAGAATGAGTGTGATGTTGAAAAACTGTCATTCCCGATTTTATGTATTTTATTAGTGAATATATAACAAAAGTTTATTATCTAAATTCCAATAAGTTTTCATTGAGACATTTTGGACTTTATAACAAAATCTGATTGAATGACATTAACTCCCGAACAAAAAGCAC
>SLGA01000294.1 GCA_007123985.1 Balneolaceae bacterium
AGTGATCCGGCTCCAAGTGTTCCAAACGCTTTTGCGAGTGTTGCACCTTTTGGCAGCAATCCGGCAAGAATTTCACCGGACGATTCATTTTCTCCGATAATCTTTTTAAAACCGCCTTCACCATCGGGAGCGATCGGATTGGAAGGATCAATAATGATTTTGTCCTGAAATTCAGAGGAGTATGTATTCAGAAGTTCTTTAATGGTATCGAACCAGACGGCCAGAATGATAATATCTGTTCTTTCTATTGCACTCTTAACCGTTGATGCAGTCGCCAGGCCTCCCAGGCTCTCAGCTAACGCTTCAGCATCTTCAGCTTTTCGGCTCGCAATAATCACCGGTCGGTTACCCTTCACAAGGTTAGCGGCGACGGCTTTCCCAATGTTACCGGTACCTATTACAGCTACTTTTGATTTATTGTTTGACATGATTTTTCTGTTGAAGGTTGATTAACTGGTTTATTCCAAATTACATCAGGCTTCAATGCAGAAAAATGACATAGATTAAGAAATTGTCTTGATCTGGTTTAAGATTCAATCATCTTTTTCGGCCATACGGCTGCGAATGCGGCTCAGGAATTCCGGGGTAACGCCGATGTATGCCGCGATTTGCACCTGAGGCAGGCGATTCTGCAGGTCGGGATAAGTTTCAAGGAATGCTTCGTAACGCTCTTCTGCGGTAAAGCTGACCAGTTGAGCCATGCGTTCCTGCTGTTGCATAAAGTGATTTTCCAGCAGAACCCGGAAGATTCGGTCAAACTTTGGAGCTTTTTTATAGAGGCCGATTAAATCATCATAGCTGATACGCAGAACGTGTGTATCCTCAAGGGCATCGATATTAAAGAGAGCCGGAGTTTTTTTATGAAAGCTGGTCAGATCCAAAATCCAGTGGTTTTCATTGGCAAATTGCAGAACATGATACGTGCCGTCTTCGCTTACCTTATAGAGCCTTAAACAGCCTCTCACCACAAAGTTGAAATAATTGCAAATATTTCTATGCTGAAGGACAAACTGCCTTTTCAGATAGAGATGAGAGTGAAATTTGGCTCCAACCAATTCTTTTTCTTGCTCTGATAACGGAATGAGGCTATCAAAATAATCCAGTAATGGCCGTATGGATTTTTGGCTATTTTTCATGGTATTGACCAACAGATATAAGAAAATGCAATGTATTGACATTGATGGACTTTTCAAGACCAATAACAGATTTATTTTCCAAAACCTGCATTTCAAATCTTTGGGTTTAGTAATGAAATTTTATACGAGACAGCAGAAAGCTTTTAATCCATATCCATGTAAACCTGCTGGTGGTTGGTGGATTTACCCTAATACTGAATCGTATCTTGACAAAACATGCCGTATACTTTGAATTAATATGGAACTCAATCATTTCAAATACTTACTTTTTACATTATAGTTAAGGTTTGAAAAAATATATGTATGCAAGAAACACCCTCTCTAAATGATATAATTGAAGCAGCCGAACGAATCAAACCGTATGCTCACCGCACACCCGTACTGCAATCGGCATGGTTTAATGATCAAACCGGTGCAGAACTTTTCTTCAAGTGCGAAAACTTCCAGAAAGTGGGGGCATTTAAATTCAGGGGGGCGTGTAATGCAATCGGTAAATTATCCGAATCGGAGGGTGCAAGAGGAATTGTTACCCATTCTTCAGGTAACCACGCACAAGCCGTGGCACTGGCTGCAAAACTGAATGGCTATAAATCTACCATCGTGATGCCGGAAAATGCCCCGAAAGTTAAAGTGGATGCGGTAAGGGGGTATGGCGCCGAGATTGTTTATTGTAAATCCACAATTGATGCCAGGGAGGAAACGGCTCAAGCCATCATCGAAAAAACCGGAGCTACATTCATTCATCCGTACAACCACCCGGATGTTATTGCCGGACAAGGAACCTCAGCAAAAGAGCTTCTCGAAGAAATACCCGATCTGGATGCAATTATTGCACCGGTTGGCGGCGGCGGACTGATGAGCGGCACACTGATTGCCGCAAAAGCGATGAAACCGGGTATAAGGGTTTTTGGGGCCGAACCGGAACTGGCTGATGATGCATTCCGATCGTTACAATCTGGTAAAATCGAACCTGTACTCCGAGCCGATACAATCGCTGATGGACTGCGAACCTCGCTTGGCGGGCTTACATTTCAGATTATCCAAACGCATATTGATGATTTGGTTACGGTTTCTGAAGTATCCATCATCCGCGAAATGCGCAATGTGTGGGAACGAATGAAGATTATTATCGAACCATCATGCGCCGTTCCACTTGCTGCCATCATGGACAAAAAAGTTGAGATAGGGGGATTGAAGATTGGCATTATCATAACCGGAGGGAATGTGGATTTGGGCAAATTACCATGGGATGACGCGTAGAAGGTATCTAACAAAAGTATTCTCTAAAAATTCGTCAAGGTTTTTACTTTATCATTGTCTGTTTGAACTTTCATTTGTATATATGCAGAGCCAAAAAATGCATAACCAACTGCTTACAAATGAGATACTATCACATTCTGTTCATTCTATCACTGCTTTTTCTTTTTTCCTGCAAAACGGAAACCATAGAGATTCATCCGTTCGAAGCCTATCTGGCAGAGGTTGATCCGGCGTTTGAATATGAACTCTCCAATACCATTGAAGGGGATGGTTACACAGCTTATGTAATCCGGATGGTATCGCAGGAGTGGTTAACTGAAGATCTTGTTAACGAAACCACTTGGTGGCACTGGCTTACTATTATTGTTCCGGATGAGTTGAACCACGAAACCGGTTTTTTATGGATTGGCGGCGGAACAAACTACACCGAACTACCGGAATCAGTTAACCCTATGCTTTTGAATGCAGCACTTACTACGAACTCCATCACAGCTGATCTGCACAACGTGCCTTTTCAGCCGGTTTCATTTCTGAATGATGATCGCCTGGAGCAGCGATACGAAGACGACCTGATTGCTTTTGGCTGGCGCAAATTCATGGAAGGTGGGGCTCAGAATGAAGACGCCGAGTGGCTTGCCCGCTTCCCGATGACAACTGCCGCTGTCCGCGCAATGGATACCATCACCGATTTTATCTACAAAGAGTATGCCCACGTTGTTGAGAGTTTTGTGGTGGGAGGGGCATCTAAACGTGGTTGGACTACCTGGACAACAGCTATTTTCGACGAAAGAGTGGTTGCCATTACTCCGGTTGTGATTGATCTTCTAAATGTAATTCCATCATTTCAGCACCACTGGCAGTCGCTTGGTGAGTGGTCGCCCGCTATCCGCGAGTATGAAGATGAACACATCATGGATTGGATGTACTCAGCTGAATTTGCCAGGATGCTGGAGCTCGTTGATCCCTATTCCTACCTCGACCGCCTGGCGATACCAAAATATATTCTGAATGCAGCAAGTGACGAATTTTTCCTTCCCGATTCGTGGCAATTTTACTGGAATGATCTTCAGGACGATAAATATCTTCGATATATTCCAAATACAGGTCACTCAACAAGCGAGACCGATGCAGCCGAAAGTATAGCAGCTTTTCATGGTTATGTAATCAACAGGAAAGAGGTGCCGCAGTTTGATTGGACTGCAACATCAACGGGATTCGAAATACAGCTCGATCCGGAAAACTTGCCAAATCAGCTGTTTCTGTGGAATGCACATAATCCCGATGCCCGCGATTTCCGGCTTTATGTAATTGATCGGGTATGGGCAGCTCAGGAACTTCAAATATCGAATGATGGAGTGATAACTGTAGAGCTTGAGCAACCTGATTCAGGATTTACAGCTTGGTTTGCTGAGGCGACGTATTTCACAGAATCGGGTAACTCATTTAAGCAGACAACTGGAATTTTGATCACTCCGGATGAATATCCATTTGAGCCTTTTTCTCCGCAAAACCCTCTTGGAACGCTGAATAGTAATTGAACAAAAGAGCCTCTTTTGGTTTGTGCCTCATTTGGATTTGCTGCATTTTATTCAGCGTAAATTGTAAGTGTTAATTAATCTATACCTTTTTGATGACGACATTTGAAATCAGACGTTCAGTACAAATAGTTCTTTTCGTTGGCCTGATCCTTCCTTTTTTTCTGCTGACAGGTTGCGATCAGCCTGAAGTGGAATCTGGTGTAACCTATACCATTCCTGAACAACCGGAATTACCTACAGGATACAATCCCAAGCCAGGTTGGTCTACATCAGAATTCGCAGTTGCGGCAGCCAATCCGCTTGCAACTGATGCAGGTTATCAGATTATCAGGGCAGGCGGTTCTGCTATTGATGCAGCGATAGCCGTTCAGCTTGTGCTCTCATTGGTAGAGCCACAGTCAAGCGGTATTGGCGGCGGTGCATTTATTCTTGCCTGGGATGGGGATGAAATTCATGCTTATAACGGTAGAGAGACCGCCCCTTCAGCCGCCGATGAAAATCTCTTTCTGGATGATGACGGCACTCCGCTACCTTATGCCAGTGCGGTTAGAAGCGGTCTTTCTGTGGGCGTGCCGGGAACATTTGCACTGCTGAAAACTGCTCATGAAAATCATGGGATACTGCCGTGGGAAGAACTTTTTACTCCGGCAATACTTTTGGCTGAAAATGGGTTTAATCTTGGCCCGAGACTGCACAGCCTGCTTGAAAATGATGAAGCACTAAAAAACGATGATATTGCCAGAGCATTCTACTACGATGATGAAGGTAATGCGCTATCAACAGGAACCAACCTGAAAAATCCGGCTTATGCTGAAATCTTAAGAAACGTGGCGCAGCATGGAATTTCTGCTTTCTACGAAGGCAGTGTAGCAGCCGATATTGTGAGCCGTGTTTCATCACACGAACGCCCCGGAGTAATATCAGAAGCAGATATTGCGGCTTATCCAGCTCTCGATTTACGAACTGAGGCTATGTGCAATGTGTGGCGGGAATATGAAATTTGCGGGTTCCCACCGCCCTCGTCAGGACACATCACCATCATGCAGATGCTATATATCTTGGAGAATCTTGATCCGGTTGATGAACCGCTTGCAGATTCTGTTCCGACAGCAGAGTGGTTGCATCAGTTTATGGAAGCCTCAAAACTGGCATTTGCCGATCGCAATCAATATATAGCCGATCCGCTTTTTGTGGAGGCACCGGTTGGTAACTGGCAATCAATGCTGAACAGTGATTATTTGGCAGACCGATCAACCCTGGTTACTGACACCAGTATGGGTACAGCGGAACCGGGAAATCCCGGGGATTTTTATTCTGCCTACGGTGTTCAGATTCAGCAACCTGAGTCAGGAACAAGTCATATCAGTATTGTAGATCGCGATGGAAACGCTGTTTCTATGACAACTACCATTGAAAGTGGATTTGGGAGCCGAATCATGAGTGATGGCGGAACCGGTTTGGCAGGAGGTTTTCTGCTGAATAATGAGCTCACCGATTTTTCACTTACCCCGACTGATGATGACGGCAACCCGATAGCAAACAGAGTAGAGCCCGGAAAAAGGCCGCGATCGAGTATGAGCCCCACGCTCGTGTTTAAGAAAGACAGTGGTGAATTTGTGGCTTCAGTGGGTTCACCTGGAGGGGCGGCTATCATTCATTATACAGCAAAGGCATTGATTGGAATGCTCGATTGGGGACTGAATGCACAGGAAGCCATCGACCTGCCGAATTTTGCTAACTTTAATGGACCCTCTGTTCTTGAAGAGGGATATTTTTCTGCATCTGTGATTGAAGCGCTTGAGGCTATGGGGCATGAGGTTGATGTGAGAGCACTGACCAGCGGGTTGCAGGCGATTCAACGAACTGATGATGGATACTTCGGAGGTGCTGATCCCCGGCGCGAGGGTGTAGTAATGGGAGATTGATTCAGTTTTACTATTTTTAAACAGAAATAATTTGAACCAAACGGATAAAGAATGACATTCTTTGAATTTTTGCTTCTGCTATTAATCGCCGGTATTTGCGGATCCATTGGGCAGGCCATTGCCGGATATTCTCGTGGCGGCTGTGTGATATCGATTGTTGTAGGATTTATCGGAGCATTGCTTGGAACCTGGATGAGCAATCAGCTCGGTTTGCCGGAACTGTTTGACGTTACCATTGGAGGCAACACATTCCCGATAATCTGGTCTATTATTGGGTCGGTTGTTTTTGTGGTAATAGTAGGATTACTAACGAAAAAGAGTTAAAAACTCATTGCGGAATTGAAATCCGCAATGAGTTTTTGGATCAAAAATTTACAGATAATTCAAGAAACAGACGTCTTCCGGGCTCGGGCAGAAATTCACTTGTTCCGCCACCCGTTGGATTAAATCGTCTGTTCAGGTGCTCGTAATAAGATTCATTTAACAGATTTTTTATACCACCTGAGAGCATCAATCCATTGAAAATTTCAGCTCTCATGGAAGCATCCACCAGCCAAAATCCGGGCGTTCGGCTTTCCCCAAACAGCTCATCATACCGTGGTTGTGGAAATACACGTTTCACTGAAAATTCGTGTGATAGTTTATCTGAAAATGCAAATCCACCAACAGTAAGTGCTGTCTCGAATGGTGGAATTTCTGCAACCGGTGTTTTGGTATCTCTGTATTCGGCTCTTGTGTACGAAGCATCCCATCTTGCAAACCATTTGGTAGAAAAATCGGTACTGATGGTCCACTCAAATCCGGTAAACAGTGCATCACCTCTGTTCGAAAAGAGGCGAACACCCGGAGCAGCTCCTACGGGGTTTACATCTTCAGATCGCTCAGCGGATATGTAATTGGTCTGGTAAGAAGTAAAAAGGGTAGCGTTAAGACTAAATCTGTCGGTATCAGCCTGCCATACCAAATCTACCTGGTTATTCGCCTCCGGCTTCAGATCAGGATTCCCTGCATACTCAAAGCCATCCTGTCCAATAGCCAGAAAGTTGATATAGCGCTCAGTTATATCGGGGCTTCGAACGCCACGCCCCAAAAACAGGCCAAACGTATGCGAAGTACCAATAGTTTTTGTAACGCCACCACTTACACTGAAGTTTAGATGTTCTGAATCAACATCTGTATCGACAAATCGAGGTGCGGGATCGTTTGCAGTGGAAAAGTTATAGTCCACTCTGGCACCGAATGTTAGTGTATAGGTATCAATAAAATGCTCAGTACCTGCAAACAGACCGGCATTGGTAATGGATGCATCCTGCCAGAGGTTGTATGTCATCTGATTACCCATTTGAGGCCCCATTTTCACGGTTACAAAACGCGTACCGTTCACATCCTGTTGATCTAAACCGGCCGCAACGGTCCAAGTACCAGAATTCAACAAACCATTAATTTTTGTGTTTAAACCAAATGTTTCAGTTTCTGCGAGTGCTACAGCATCGCGCATTGCAAACATTTCGGGCCTGTTATGATTGTTCATTTCATGATCCACTAAACTCCAGTAAGTGTTTACCTCAAAGGAACGGACTATCATCGGGGTTAATGGTGTCCATTTATAACCCGCTTTCACTTTATATGTATCGTCCATGGCCATATCCATTCCAAGTGCAGGGAAGTCTGCATCTCTGATAACTGACTGTGACCAGCCTCCGTAGATACGTTGTGAATCCGATAGCTTATATCCTGCCTCTGCTCCAATATCAAACGAATTGAAACCGGCTCTAACCGCCTCACCACTACCACTTGTATAATCATCAGTGGAAGAGTAACCGCCGTTCAGCATAAAGTCCCATTTGGAAGCACCACCGATTAAACGCATGTCCGTTTTCCGATGGCCAGTATTGGTTTCGTACCCCGCGCGTACATCTCCATTTAGCCTGAATGAGGTATACTCCTTAGGTTGTTGTCTGATAAAGTTCACGGTTCCACCGAACGATGGGCCGTACTGTAGGGCGTGAGGACCGCGGTGAATTTCAACCCGTTCTATATCAGAAAGTCGAATATGAGAGGTGGGCGGATCCATCCTGTTTGGGCAGGCAGCTGCGGTTGTGGCTAAACCATCAACACGAATGTTTAGGCGACTGCCACTCAATCCGCGTATTACGGGATCGATTCCGAAACCTCCCCGGCGAATACCTGATGCATTCCCAGCACTTCGTAAAAAAGCACCTGAATCAACAGGCAGAAAAGTACCTTGTACGGCCTCCATTTGAGATGAAGGTGCATTAAGGGGCCGATTTGAAATTACCGTGAGCGGACTCATCATTTCAGATGCAGGAAGCATTCTTATCACCGGGTTTTCATGAAAATCAGGTAGTTGAATAACTCTGAGTTCCGGCCGGTAACCGATGTGGGTAATCCGAATCGTGAATTGTGTTTCCCCGGCATCAACCACAAACTGAAACGTTCCGGTTTCATCTGTAATGGTTACCAGGTTGTGCTGTTGAAGACGTACGTGCGCCCCAATGATCGGTTCTTCTGTATCATTCGAGAGTATTTGTCCTCGAATTTCTATTGTGCTGTCTGCATGAAGGGTATATGCAGACAGGGATTGTGCCATCGCCGCGCCAAGTGTACACACTACGGCAACGATGACAATTTTTTGAAAAATTGACATAGTTCATCTGTTATGTTTTATGATTTGATTTTGCTGCAACACTCCCGGCAGCATCGGATTCAGGTGAGATGAACTATACTTTCGGCGGGTGGAATACATCTTCCAAATCAGGTTCCGGCAATTGATCTGATTTTATGAAGAGAAGTGTACTTTTCTGATTTGGAATCAAAACATGGGATGGATTGAGCATTGCGGCTTTATCCAGTGTGTTAATCATCGCGATTGGTGATTGAGTAGCCGTATCAGCACTGCAGCTGCAAACTGCCGGTTTCTCTTTTTTTGAATCTGTACGATTAGTGGGTTTATCGCTGCGTTCACCCAAATCGATGGTACACATGTTTGGATCTTCAGCTTCAGTTGTTGTGGAGCAGCAATCTATACAAGTACAAAAATGTGAAGCTTTTTGAAAATCAGTTGCTAAAACGTATCCAAGCATCACAACTTTACTTATCTCTGCAACAGATAAAAGCATGAGAACTGCAAGTGATATATGGATCGTTTTTTTCAAATCTCTTAATTATATATTAAGATAAATTTGTCTTAAATTAAAGTCAACTTGAATGATTGCACATCGGAAGCTAAGCCGCTTATGTAAAATTAAGAAGAAGTGGATTGTATTTCTTTCAGTTTATTGACGGCTCGATCGCTCAGATTGTTGTAAATCTCCTCTGAAATATCACCAACTGTATATTTCATTCTCAGCCAAACGATGTACGTTGCCATCACATCTTCATAGCAGTAGTGCTCTATCTCTTCGAGTTTTCCTTCGCGGTACATGGCAAGTACTTCATTACCTTCAGCGGTTTGTTTAAAAGGTACATCAATCAGCATTCCAAGGTGCTTAAGCTTTGGGTAAGAACTTGCACCATAATTGCTGAACTCATCCATAAGATCGATGTTTACCTTGCTGAATCTGTAGCGAATATCGTAGTGATTGAGGCGAAGGGGCATTTGTAGATTGTGTTTCATGGCGCGATAGGTGAGCAGCGGTAAGTCAAATCCACGACCATTGTGATGAATCAAACCGAAATCTTTGTAGGTATGGAGAGCTGAAAACAGTTTTGTAAGCCCCTGTTTTTCATCATCTCCGTTCCAGCCAACTTTTTGAACGGGTTTACCGGTGTTCTCTACCCACAGGCCTACCCAGGAGATCATTTTATGGTACATGGGCGGTAAAAAACCGGAAGCATTTCGTGCCTTCACTAAAATTTAATGCTGCCCTTTTAAAAGAATTCCCTTATTTTGCAGGAAAAAAACAAGCATGAAGCTGATCATCATCAACGGCCCGAACCTCAACCTGCTGGGCAGCAGGGAGCCTTCCATATACGGCAGCACCTTTTTCGCCGATTACCTGGAAACACTGCGGCGTCAATTTCCCGGCCTTCAGATTGAATATTTCCAAAGCAATGTGGAGGGCGAGTTGATCAACAAGCTGCAGGAAACGGGATTCAGCTTCGATGGTATCATCCTGAATGCCGGCGGTTACACCCATACCTCGGTAGCCCTTGCCGACACCATACTGGCCATCAATACCCCGGTGGTGGAGGTGCACATATCCAACGTTTTTGCCCGCGAGGACTTCCGCCATCTATCCCTGATCGGGCCACACTGCATGGGCTCTGTTTCAGGCTTTGGCCTGGACAGCTACCGCCTGGCCATTCACAGCTTCTTAAAAGAAAAGGGGAAATAAAAGCAGGACGTCCAAGGGGCCAGTGCCTCCAGGCAGCTTAATGTACAAATTTTTCGGGATCAAGCATGGTAAAGGTCTTGCGCTTGCGCAGGAAGTAATCCCATGCAATGCTGCGCCGGTACATGAGGGAGGGCAGGCCGGAGCCGGCTTTGGGGCTATGGGAACGCATGGTGCGGTAGGACAGCAAAAACGCCCGGTAAGCCTTGATCACGGCGAAGCAGTCGGCCGGGTGGCCACTGAGTAAGAACTTCAGGGCGGCCATCGCATCGAGCATTTTCCGGAAAAGCAGGGAGCCATAGAAGGCCCCGCGGGGCATGTTTTTGGCCATCAGCCACAGGCTGTTTCTAAAATTGAGATAGGTTTTGCGGGAGCTGGATTTGGGCAGGGTGCCGCCACCCACGTGATAAACCGTGGAGCCGGGACATACCATGATGCGGTATCCTTTATTTTTCATGCGCCAGCACAGGTCGATCTCTTCCATATGGGCAAAGAAGCGGCTGTCGAAGCCTCCTGTTTCCCGGAATGCAACCGCCCGCACAAACAGGCAGGCGCCGGTAGCCCAGAACACATCACGGGCATCAGGGTATTGGCCCTGATCGGGCTCCAGGGTGTTGAAGATACGCCCCCGGCAAAAAGGATACCCATAGCGGTCGAGAAATCCACCTGAGGCGCCGGCATATTCAAAATGCGTTTTATGATGGTAGGCCCTGATGGCAGGCTGGCAGGCAGCAATACTGGCATCCGACTCCATGAGTGTGATCACCGGCTCAATCCATCCGGAGGTTACTTCCATATCCGAATTGAGCAGCACAAAGTAATCGGCATCCAGCTGTTCCAGGGCAGCATTATAGCCCCCTGCATAACCCAGGTTTTGGGAAAGGGCGATGATCCGGATGCCAGGATAATTTTTTTTCAGAAAATCCAATGAGTCGTCCGAGGAGGCATTGTCGGCCACGATGATGCGGACCTCCTTCGGGCTGTGTCCCACTACCGAAGGCAGAAAGGCCTGCAGGTAAGCCCTTCCGTTCCAGTTCAATATCACTACTGCTGTCCGGGGAGTATTCATCGGGTGTGTGGGGGTTCTTTGTGGTTGCTGCCGGTACCCGGCCACGCGGTAAAAGTACACTTTTTATAACAAATGGCCGGTTGACAAATTTTTTGTTTTGGAAAATAAAAAAATGATTACTTTTGCCGCGGAGAGATGGCAGAGTGGTCGATTGCGGCGGTCTTGAAAACCGTTGAGGTGTAACAGCCTCCGGGGGTTCGAATCCCTCTCTCTCCGCCAGTTTTATTTAAAGCCACCTTTGGGTGGCTTTTTTTGTGTCCATAACCTTCCTTATCAGGTGTTTTCCACAACGACGTCTCCGTTTTTCCAAATGTCAGCAGTTTGAATTATTTTTATACTTTCAAACCCTATACGAAAGTATCATGATGAAATCACGCAGCATCTTTCTTCAGTCAATGGCTTTAGTGCTGGTGCTGGCAGGCAGCCTTTCGGTCCATGCCAGTGAAGCGGCAACCAACAACCTGCTGTGGCGCATCAGCGGCAATGGCCTGGAGCAGCCTTCTTATG
>SLGA01000201.1 GCA_007123985.1 Balneolaceae bacterium
AGGCAGATTATGCGCGAGCGCCGCAGTCGGGATGACTAGCCTGAATCTATCCTAACCTGGATTCACATCCCAGTAATTGGGGACTAAAACGGGGGTTTGCATGCGCAATTCCCGTTATTTATGGAAATCAGAATGATTGCAGTTCGATTCGATTACGATTGTGACCTTTTGATGTTCATCGGTGTATAGGGGTTGAAAGAAAGACGCATTGGTTGCTTGTCTTTCTGGGCAGTTGGAAGCGGGGCCGCTGCCGAATGGTTAACCCCCAAGATTACCGAAGGAGGTATGTGATGAAGGCGAAAACATTAGTAGTAACGGCAGGAATCCTTGTTGTGACGACTTCGATGCTGTATGCGACGACTGAGCGCCGTGGAATGGCGCGCGGCGATCGCCAGCAGCGACGCGATGGTTCGGGACAGAACAACACGTTGAACGAGTGCGAAGGCAATGGGTCGGGCGAGCGTGTTCAGAAGCGCGACGGTACCGGAAACCCCGACCGCCAGCGCCCTCGCGATGGTGCGGGACGTGGCGATCGCCAGCTGAGGCAGGACGGTTCCGGCCGAGGCGAACGTCAGCAACTGCGTGATGGGTCTGGAAGCGGCGACCGCCGCCAACCGCGCGATGGTGCGGGTAGGAGAGAGGGAGCATCGCGTCGCGATGGTTCTGGCAGAGCCTAAGCAGCACCAAGCTCAATAGAAAAAATACTGCGCACGTTGTGCGCAGTATTTTTTTATGCCGCCACTGGATGCGTTGGGTAATTCAGTGGTCACTCTCTCCTAAGATCCAAGCATATCATTCGCGTGAAGTCGCGCAGGATCAGTCGTCCGTCGACGAGTGCCATCGGCCCCCAGGCATCAGGTCCCTGTAGCGGACGGAATGAGCCCAATTTTTCGAAACGTTCTGTACCGGCGCGCAGCATGGTCAACTCGCCGTCATCGTCCAGTATGAACATCTTTTCGTCGGCGATCAAGTATGGACCGATTCCGAATCGGTGTTGCATTCCGCTGCTCCAAGCAATTTCGCCGTCGCGGTCGATACAGAGGGCCTGCAGCCGGAGCGCGCCGGCGTCGGCGGGCATGACGGTAAATATATGGTCGCGGTAGTAGATGGGGGTGTGTTGCTCCGACGCGAATTCGCGGCGCGTGAATTCTTTAGTCATCACTGCTGTGAATTCATCTCCGTCTCTGTCGACGCGGAAAATCGCACCGCCGCCACCGTAGCCGGCGGTGACGATGAACTCATTGTTCGAGATCTGGACAGGGGAGGGCGCCATTATCGAGCGGTCCCACTCGGTCGTGCTCCAAAGCAGTTCACCCTGGTCATCGGCCTCAGCGGATATCCCCGCCATTCCGCCCGCAAAGGTGTAAATATACATTCGCTTGCCCGCCAGTACCGCCAAGGTTATCGATGAATGTGACATCTGCCAGCCGTAGGGGTTGGGGGTTTCCCACAGCACCTCGCCGGTCGCGCAGTTGACCCCGATCAACAGCGCCGCGCCACCGGTGGCGATTACGGCGATGTCGTCGTCGATGAGCGGACACTGCCCAGCGTACCAGAGCGGGACCTGCGTGCCGTATTCGTTCGGCAGATCGATGCCCCACAGGAACTCGCCCGTCACGGCATCGGCGGCCATGACCTGGCACATGGGGCCGATGGTGACGACGAAATCGTCCGTGACAGCCGGAACCGTGCGCGACATGCCGTGGTTGCGTTTGATGCTCACCTTATAGGATCGGCGCCAGATCTCGGCGCCGTCGTCGAGAGAAAATACCCGAAGGGCATCCGCCTGCTGGTCTTCGTCGTAGTCGAGGACATAGACACGCCCGTTCTTGACTGCGGCACCGGCGTAGCCGTCGCCTAGTTCGATTGACCAAAGCACTGGCGGACCTTCATCCGGCCAGCTGTCGAGCAACGGCACGCTGGCGGGGGCAATGTTGTCGCGGTTGGGACCGCGAAACTGCGGCCAGCCATCCTTGATCGCCGACGGAACACCGTCGAATTCAGTGAACTCGCCGTCAATTTCGACGATTTGGGTTGGCGCACGCTCGTGGGTCTGCAGTGCGAGACGTAGCGCGATCTCGAACTTGGCAGGTATTGAGAACCACCAGACGACTGCCACCATCCCGCCCAGCGCGATTGCGCCCGCCAGAGAGTATCCCGCGATTATGCCGAGTCTATTCATAGATAAAACCTGCGTCATTTGTCGGATAAACTGCGGCCGAATCAAAATCATTCAAATCGAAAAAGACTGCATCGGCCATGTAGAAAGTCGATATTGATGATAGCTGCAGCATACACTACCAATACTTCAGTCCGAATTCGAGCATGAAGAGGCGGCCGGCCGCCGGGTTGATTAGAGCCCATTCCTGATATTCCTTGTCGAAGGCGTTTTGGATCCCGATCGAGACAGTGTAGGTGTCATCGTAGGTCGTACTCAGCGCCGCATCGGTGCGCCGATAGGAAGCGAGCTCGACCCAGGTGCCGGTCGAAAGATCGAGGTATCCACGCTCGCCAATGTAGCTTTCCATGAGCGACAGGCTTGTACGCCAGTTGCCGGAGCGATGGTTCAGGCGCGCTCCCAGGTTCGCCAGATGCTCGGGAAGGTGCTCGAGATCATTTCCGGTGGCGCGGTTGCGGCTCTCCTGGAAGCAGTAGTTAGCGAAGAGCGAAACGAGGCTGCCGAGCTCTACATCGGCACCCATCTCGATGCCGCGCGACCAGGCGTCGGCGACATTTTCATAGGTGAGCTGATTGCCGGTGAAGGTTGTGGATATCAGGTCGTCCATGTCGTTGTAGAAGATTCCGAGGCTGATGTTTACACGTTCCTCAGCCAAGCTTTGCTCGATCCCGACCTCATAGGACATGATATACTCGGGGTCGAGATTCGGGTTGGAGCTGAAGATGGTTGTACCGAAGGCGATCGCTGGTTGATAGAGCTCGTTGGCGGTCGGTGGCCGGTAGGCGCGCCCGACCGACGCGCGGATTGACGAGGTCTCGGTGAGCGAATAGCGGGCGCCCGCCTTCGGACTGATCGCTTCGTTGAACTGCGAGTTGCTGTCCAGACGGGCTCCGGCGAGCAGTGTGATGCGATCCGTGGGAGTGAAGTAGTCCTGAGCATAGAGGCCGAGGTTTTCGATGTAGCCGTTGGA
>SLGA01000112.1 GCA_007123985.1 Balneolaceae bacterium
AGGCTATTAAGTGCCATTGCCAATCTTATGTTTACGATCGCTATCGTTACATATTTTACACAGGGAGCAGGAATATTTTTGGGAAGTATCCTGGACATCGACCCGATCGCCGCAGCGCTTATAATGATTATACTCGCATCAATCTATACCGTTGCCAGTGGATTTTATGGGGTAATTTATACGGACGTTTTTCAGGGGTTTCTCATCTTTTTTACCGTAATCTATGTATGTGTTTTGGCATTTGTACGGTTCGACCTGCCGGAGGTATTCATGGTTTCTGTACCGCTTTTGGAAGGGGGCTTTAAATCAATCGAAGTAAGTTTGTCGGATTGGGCAAACGTTGTTCCAAGCTGGACCATGGATCTTCCCGGAGAATACTCCCAGTATAATCTATTCGGTATAGCAGTACTTTTTTATCTGTTCAAAACATCTATTGAGGGGAGTGGTGGTACAGGTGGGTACCTTATACAACGCTATTTTGCTGCAAAGAGCGACAGAGAAGCCGGTCTCCTCAGCTTGTTTTGGATTCTATTGCTTTCATTCAGGTGGCCGTTCGTAGTTGCCATTGCCATTATTGGTATTAGTATAGGCCTTGGTGGTGCTGTTATTGAGAATCCAGAAGAAGTTCTGCCCATTGTTATTATGAATGAGCTTCCGATAGGAATCACCGGTTTGCTGGTTGCCGGGCTAATCGCAGCGGCAATGTCTACGTTCGATTCAGTTGTAAACGCGGGTGCAGCATATTGGGTGAAAGATATTTACCATCGTTTTCTAAATCCCCGGGCATCAGAAAAGAAACTGGTTTTGCAAAGCCGTCTTGCCAGTATTGGGGTTGTTGTAATTGGTGTGCTCTTTACATTAACATTCAGAAATCTGAACGAGCTTTGGAGCTGGCTTACCATGGGTCTTGGTGCCGGTTTGATTGTGCCGCAGGTTATTCGATGGTATTGGTGGCGATTTAACGGCTATGGTTTTGCATTTGGCACACTTGCAGGTATGATTCTCGCCATTGGACAGCGATTCATTGCACCAGGTATTCCCGAGCTTCAGGGATTCATGATTATTGCAGGTGGTACATTTGTTATCTCAATAACCGTATCACTTCTTACCACAAAAACTGATAACAAAACACTTGTCAATTTTTATAAAACAACAAGGCCGTTTGGCTTTTGGGGGCCGGTTAGAAAACTATTTAAACCGGCAGATATACAGGAAGTGAATAAAGAGAACCGAAGAGATATCATATCGATATTCATCGCAGTGCCCTGGCAGATCGTTCTTTTTCTCACTCCCATGGCATTTATGACAAAACAGTGGACAAACTTCTTTATCCTTGCTGCGGTTTTAGTAGTTCTTTCCGTTTCTCTCTACTTCACATGGTTCAGGCATCTATCTACAATCGACAAGGAAAAACAGCAGCAACCCAAGCTAATCGATTAACATCTTTCCTTCGAATTAATAGATGCCAATTTGAGTCATATTTTTTGCTTGAATTGTAAAAATAAGTTAATCTGCTGGTAAGAGGTATTTTGATGAAACGAGGGTGCCAGGATATTCAATCATATAACTGCTGCTGATGAATAGGTTTACTGACGGGTATGATGTACAATCACCGCTTTTTGCGTTACGAGTACTATTTTGCAGTTTAGTTATCATTTTTCTGAAGTCAGATCACATTTTGGCCCAATCCGGCAGTTATACATTTTCACTGGAAGATGATTATTACCTTACCCAGCAAGTATATAACACCGAAAACGGCATGCCCGGGAATGGTGTGAATGCACTGATTCAGGATGACAAAGGCTACATTTGGGCTGCTACCTTCAATGGCCTTGTGCGTTTCGATGGAAAAAGAAAGCACATTTATAACGCTGATAATATACCTGAAATCGAATCAAACAGATTTACAGCAGTTACCAAAGACCACCGTGGCAGAATCTGGGCAGGTCTTGAGTACAGCAACATAGTAATGATTGATGGTGACTCTGCAAAAGTTTACCGAATCGGCAGCGAACTTACCGATCTCAATACATTCATTACCAATATATATTTCGATGACGACAATAACGTCTGGATAGGAACTAGCCGGGGGTTGTTTGTACTTAAGAATGACGAGATATCCGGTTTTGATTTTCTTCCAAAACAGTCTGTTCAGGGCTTTGAGATCATCAACGACCGCATCTACGTGGTATTCGATTATCAAATCTACAGACTTTACACAGACGGTACTATTGATGCACATCTGGTTGAGCTTGACAGTTCTGAAAATAAAATCACTGTTCATTCAGGTTCAGGTTATTCATTCACCTCGTCTCAGAATACAGACCGTTTTAGAGCCCTACAGTGGTACAACGATACAATGGTATTGGTTCACGAGGCGGGTATTGTAAAATTACACAATGACAGATATGAGACTTTGATCCGGCGTGAGGATTTGGGGCAAACCTTCATCAATTATGTGAGAAAAGTGAATGATGTACACTACGTTGCGGGTTCGGAAGGTTTCTATGCCATTGAAAATCTTTTTGGAAAAGAAAAAGTTGCCCGATTGATGTATAACCAAAACACCATCTATTTTTCTATGGATCATGAAGGGTCAATTTGGCTGGCAACGACAGCTTACGGAATGATTCAATTAGTTCGAACACCGGTTTACGGAGGCAATACTTTTGATCATTTTCGCGAATTAGCCTTAACTGCTGTATTGGTAGATTCTGACGACAATCTCTGGACAGGCACTAATTGCGACGGTTTATACAAAACCAAAGATGGCGAATTTCAGAGGTTTGGAACAGGTGAGGGGTTTACCAACACGTGTATCTGGTCGGTTATGGAACAAAGTGATGGCACAATCTGGGCGGGAACATGGGGTGATGGCGTTTTTCGAAAAGAAGCTGATTCAAATCGGTTTGAGCGGTTTTTACCAGAAGAAATGTCAGTTTACGATGCAGTTCTTGCACTTTTTGAAGACAGCTACGGGAACGTCTGGTTTGGTTCCTACTACCATGGCATTTTCCGTTTTAACGGTACCGAAACTATTCCGGTTTATGATGAACAGGGAAGAGTTATTTCTGCAGCAAGAACTTTCTTTGAAGATGAAACAGGTACAATTTACGTGGCAACGGATAGTGGGGCAGGGTACTACAGAGAAGGGGTAATTATTAAACCGGATTATTACAACAAATTACCACTTAGAAACATCAGAACCATAAAAAGAGATCACCATGGCAGATTGTGGTTGGGTAGTTATGGTGCGGGAATTCAAGTATTGATGCCGGATGGAGAGTCGAAAATTTTAAACACAGCAAACGGACTTTCAGATAACACCATTTCTCAGCTTGAGTTTGATGACCAGCATAACATTTGGTTGGCCGGAAATAGGGGTGTTTTTTTTATCGATCATGAGGAAATTGATCTTTTTTTGAGCGATGAAAAAGACCATGTCAGGGTATCAAGGTTAGGGGTGAAAGAGGGGTTGCCAATCAGGGAAACAACTGGAGGCTTTATGCCCTCAAGTGTGCTTACTGATGCCGGAGAGCTATTTATACCAACCGTACAGGGGCTTGTACTCATTCAGACAAACCGCATGGAACTGAACAGTGAACCACCAAGAATATATATTGAAGAGGTGGAAGTAAATGGCGTGGTGTACCAGAGCTCTGAAATTGAAAAACTACCGCATGATTCTCAGCGTATCTATTTTCGGTTCACTGCTCTTAGCTTTAAAAATCCGGAAAATGTTCAATTTGAATACATGTTGGAGGGTTTCGATTATGAATGGCAAAAAATATCAGAGATTAGAGAGGCGGTCTACACTTCACTGGCTCCCGGTGATTATACGTTCAAAGTTAAAGCTTCAAACAACGACGGATTTTGGAATGAAGAAGGAATAGAACTCTCCTTTACGGTTCTGCCGCCTTACTGGAAGACACTTTGGTTCTTTTTGTTAGTTTCAACTTCAATAATTGCGCTCCTGGTATTTGCCTACAGACTCAGGATACAAAACATTCGAAAATATAATATAAAACTGCAGAGGGTGGTTGAAGAGCGTACCCACGAGCTGAAGATTTCAAACCAAGAGTTGAAGAAATTAATTGAAGAAAAAAACAAACTTCACTCAATTTTAGCCCACGATCTTCGAAATCCATTTAATACCATATTGAGCTACATAGAGTTGCTGCAGGCGGAGTTTGAGCAAGATGGAAATGATGAGTATTCGGAGCTTACCGAAATGATCCTGAATTCAGGAAGAAATTCACTAAACCTGCTCGAAAATTTATTGCAGTGGGCAGGTTCTAAGGATGGTGGTTTGAATGCAAATATAGAAAATGTAGAGCTTAAAGGGCTCATTAAAGAAGTGGTGGAGATGGCAGGTACTCAGGCAAGTTTCAAAAATGTGAAAATTAATATTGAGATGAAAAAACCTGTATTTGTGAAGGCCGATAAAAATATGACTAAGGCTATAGTGCGGAACCTTTTATCGAACGCTATTAAGTTTTCTGAGGGTGGAAATAACATTAAAATTAGTTGTTCAAAAATTAATGAATCCGCACATATTACTGTAACTGATCACGGTGTGGGAATTCCTGAAGATCAACTTGAAACTATTTTTGAAGGTGTTCATAAAAACTCACAAGTTGGTACTCAGGGAGAAAAAGGAATTGGAATGGGGCTTGCACTATGCAAAGAGTTTGTAATTATTCAGGATGGAAAAATCTGGGTTGAAAGCTCACCGGGTAAAGGCAGTACGTTTACATTTACGTTGCCTCTCTCATCTGCAAAAATATCGGTTAATAGAAATACTAAAAAATCATTTGAAGTCGAAAAAGAGAAATAACTATCACGAAAGTATTTGTTCTGACTGTATTTACCGGTTGTAACTATCCGGTACGATAGTAACCGGAAGATTGTTGAACGGATCCAGGGCTGCATCTACAATTTGTGCAAACTCTTTTCTCTTAATAACATTATCCGGCTTAAAAAAGCTATCAGTGATCCAGTGCTCAAACCACCCGTTTTCGGCGCCATATTGAACTGCTTCTGCTGCCGTATGTTCTTCGGGAACATCAGAAAAATCAGAACTTTGAGCCGGTACAGGTGACCCGATATGCTGCCAGACTGCCAGTACCACATCTGCCCGTGTATTGCCGTTTGCCAGTGCCCCAAGTGAATAATCAATTCGGATAAGAGATGCTGTCAATTCATCGGAGCTCATTGTGCTGTCAGGGTAGATCCATGTTTGATTCGCCCAGGCGTATGGCACACCATCACCTTTAAGCACACCACTCAACCCGATTCGCTGTAATGGCTGAAAGTACCAATCATTTGGAGTTGTGTCGATAAAGGGTAGTGCCCAGCTGTTTGCATCCATCAGGGTTTGCTGAACTTGCCGAAGAGGCAAATCCCTTGGTTGTAAGTTCTCTTTCACAGCAATAGCAGCAGCTGCACCTGCTGCCTGCCCTATGGTCATAACTACGGGCTGAAGTCTGCTCGAGCCATTTGCAATACTGCTCACAGAGATGCTTTTTTCAGCTACAAGCAGGCCATCAATGGTTTTTGGGATGAGCGCGCCAAAGGGTATGGAAAAGGATGGAATTTTGGGAAACGCTTCGTAACGGGTTTCAAACTGATAGGGTTCACGGTCACCCGGTTCTATGAGGTGCGATGGTGGTGAGGGATTCAGGTCTCGATGATGATCAAGGGGATAGTCACCTACACCAATGGCGGTTTTATAAAGGTCGTTATCTGTCGCATAAGGGTCGATCAATTCATTCATCGTTAGCATTGTAAGGCCATCGAGACGCCTTGATTCTCTGTGATAAGGAATGTGGGGGAAAAGATCTTCCGTACCATATTCATCATCAGCAAAACCCAAATTTTTGAACCCGCCTTCCGTCTGTATGAAATAGATAAATTGCCTGGTACGATTTTTTGCCTCTTCGTAGAGAATCTTCCGTTCCTGATGGCTCATTTCCAGAACATTGAGGTAGAAATCGTTGCCGTTATTTGGCCAGTTTATGAGGAATTTATCATTTGGAAGGCGTGCATAGTCCATCATCTCCTCACAATTTACTCCTTCAAAATTTTCTGGGTCGTCACTCAGTTCTTTGCAAGCATTCTTAAAAATAGAGGGCTGATAGTTAGCCGGTCTTGGGATTGTCATATCAGCATCTGGGCCGTAATCTTTTAGTATTGCAGTGAAGGTCAGGTCTTGAATCATAGGATTGCCGTGGGTAGGGGCAATTTCTTCACCTGTACGGCTTCTTGGGTCAAGCCCTATAAAATAGTTGGCACCCGATCGCGCCATTAAATCGCCGTACTCTGTAGCATCGATACTGATCTTTGCCTCAACCCGGAGCTTGTTTCTTTCCATATCAATAAAAGTGGCACCGGCCACTCTGTTGCCCAGCATGATGGCTTCGTCAATATAATAGCCATGAATTCTCACGATATTTGGTAGTTCATCCATCATCTCATTCAGTATTCTGTTGCCAACATGTGGCTCGAAAAGTGTATGGCTTATCCAACCAGTGGCAAGAGCTTCAGCCCCGCCATAATGGTCACGCAGTTTTTCACGAAACTCTCCCCAGATTCCGGAGGGCAGATTATGATTTCCATCCGTTGCACTTACCCCTGCAGCTGTTAACATACCACCAAGCCAGGGTGATGGCTCCACCACTACTACATCTAATCCGTCTCGCGCTGCTTGTATAGCAGCAGTTGTTCCGCTTGCACCACCACCGGCTATCAAAAGATCGGTTTGAATGGTTTGAATGCTTTGCTGTTGAGATTGTTGATTGCATGCAAGTATGAATATGAGACTCAGAAAAATACCGAAGATAAACTTTAAAGCGCGTGTAGTACTCATGATCGAAATGTTAAATAATGTTGTAATGTCAATAATATTTAAGCTTTAAGGATAGAGAAATTAAACGAAGATTGTTAAAAAAATGAAAAAACATCGCAATGGCATTCAATTTGTTGAGTTATGCGATAATTTGAGCTTAATTAATACAGTAATAAATCATAAAATTGACTGTGATGAATCATTTGATACCTAAAACTATGAAGCTTTTTCTGATAATATTACTGGTGTTTCCGATGCTGGCATGCTCAGAAAATGTTGAAATTAGCCCGGAAGTAACCAACAATGAAGATAACGAGTACGAGTTTAGTTCTGATTTTTATTTTCCGCTACCTGATGAGATCGGGGAAGTTCATGAATCTGAGGAGTTAGATTTTCAGGTTCAAACTGTACTCAGCGGTCTCAATGTTGCATGGGGAATGGCATTTTTGCCTAATGGCAGCATGTTGATAACGGAACGTGACGGGAATCTCCGGCTTGTAAGAGAGGGTCAGCTAATTGAAGAACCTGTGGGCGGTGTTCCCGAAGTGTATGCACGCGGACAGGGCGGACTTCTTGATATTGTGCTGCATCCGAATTATGAAGAAAACGGATGGATTTACATCAGCTATTCAAAACCAGGGTCCGGTGGCGGAATTACAGCAATAATGAGAGCTCAATTTGATGCAGATTCTCACTCCCTAACCAATGTTGAAGATGTTTATGTGGGGCAGCCATTCACCACAGCACGCCATCACTTTGGCAGCCGAATTGTGTTTGATCCTGAAGGTTACATGTATTTCTCTATTGGAGACAGGGGTGATATGGATACTGCTCAGGATATCAGCAACTCTCATGGAAATCTTTTCAGGTTATATGATGACGGTACGATACCGGAGGATAACCCATTTGTAGGCCGCAATGGTCTTGATGAAATTTATGCTTACGGTTTGAGGAATATTCAGGGTATGGCCGTGCATCCCGAAACAGGTGTAGTATGGAGCAACCTGCACGGGCCACGCGGTGGTGATGAACTGAATGTTCACAACAAGCCGGGTGCAAATTACGGGTGGCCTGAAATTACATATGGTATCAATTACAATGGCAGCATCATCACCGAGGATACGGAGAAAGAGGGCATGGAGCAGCCGGTAATGCACTGGACTCCATCCATCGCTCCATCGGGTATGGCTTTTGTTACAAGTGATAAATACCCTGCCTGGAAAGGAGATGTATTAAATGGTGCACTTGCCTTCCAGCTGATATCAAGAATTGTTTTGGATGGTGAAGAGTATGTACACGAGGAGCGAATTCTGGAGGGGATAGGTCGCATCAGGGATGTAAGAGAAGCTCCTGATGGTTATATCTATTTCAGTAACGAATCGAACGGTACTATCAGCAGGATTCTGCCACTGGATTAATTTGCAACTCTTTATCAAATCTGAATCGCACGAAAGCCCTGACATTAATCGGGGCTTTTATTTTTTGGGGATCGTGTAGCGCGGTATTGTATTTAAATCAGCTATTCAATTGAACACCACTCTCTTTAAGTGCTTTCTCAAGTAACTCTTTCTCCCATTTTGCACCGCCCTTATCGTAACTATTTTTAAGTGCTTTGAAAGCCTGCTCAGCTATAGTTTTTGCAGAATCAAACTCTCCCTTTTTTAGCAAAAGAATCGTTTCTACCCTTTTTAATGTACCCTTTTCACTGTATCCTATTTTCCCTTTTTCAAAGTATTGTTCTGCAGTTTCAATGTTATCATTGTAGTATGCTTCAAAAAATGATTTTTCGAGAAAAATACTTGGGTTTAATAATTCATTTTTCACCTCATCGGCGGTGGCTGTTAGCTCGTTGATGATTTCTCCCGCTTTCTCAACTTCATCTTTATCTAATAAATGAACGTAAGTGAACAGTTTTGCTATGATGGAATTATTGCTTTTCTGTTCAGCGGTAATTCTCTTCAACTTTGCAAGAATCTCTGTATCGTAATCTCTTGGGCGGGTACCATTAAATGTTGATGTGTACAACTGCATTACATATTGTTTTATCAATGCTTTTTTCCCGCCTCTAAGCAAATCTTTCAAGTGAGTGCCATCTGTCTCAAGACCATTCTCTTCATCAGGAAATAGTGCAGTGGCGCCAATACCAAGGCTTATTACCGATGTTAGCCAAGAAAAATAGACAACGGAATTTGCCACTCCCTCTGCACCATAAACAGAATTAACTGTAAAAGCGGCAGTTGCAAGAATGATAAAAAACAGAAAAGAAGCTATTGGCCCACCTGCAATAAACCAAGCATACTCCGATCTGTTGAATGTTTTGGAAGTAGGCACCATCAGCGTAAGTCCACCGGCTACATTGAGGTTTAGATTTAATCCGGGCCTGAGGCCACGATCTGTTTTCTCCACTTTAAAAGGGCCTACTGTAAACAAGTGAAACTGAAACTTTTGAACAATCCCGGCAATCAGATGCCCGATTTCATGGGCAAATACCGAGAGGAAAAGAGCAACAATAACCGTGATTATCGATACCGGCCAGGGGGGAAGCGCTAATCCAAAACTGTCGCGCACCAGTAAGTAGAGGAGCACAGTACCCGCACCCACAACCATTGCAACGACAATTTGGAAAGTCTTTCTCCAGTTTATAGAGGCCATGGTAATTAAGATTGATGAACAGGTAGATTATGAATGAATTAATCCAGTTCTTTAATGGCCGTAGCCAGTTCCTGCAGCGATTTTTTCGCATCACCGAAAAACATCTGGTTCTTATCGCTGTAAAAAAGGTCGTTTTCGATACCGGCGTAACCTGTACTCATACTTCGTTTGAAAACAATAGTACGCTTAGCTTCATCCACGTTTAAAATGGGCATACCGTAGATGGGGCTTCCGGGGGTGGTTTTTGCAGCCGGATTTACAACATCGTTCGCCCCGATTATTAGTACAACGTCGGTTGAGGCGAACTCAGGGTTGATCTGGTCCATATCATAGAGATGATCGTAAGGCACATCAGCCTCTGCAAGCAGCACATTCATGTGGCCGGGCATACGGCCTGCAACCGGATGAATACCATACTTTACGGTTACCCCTCGCTCTTCCAATAGATTGGCTACTTCCTTAAGCACGTGCTGAGCCTGTGCCACGGCAAGGCCGTAACCAGGAGCCACAACAACCTTCTTGGCATAGGCACATTGAATGGCAGCATCGTCAGCAAATGTTTGCTGAATGCTTCTATCGCCCGAAACACCCGTTTGAGCAGGATCGTCTGAACCACCAAATGAACCAAATAATACATTGCCAAGCGATCTGTTCATTGCCTTGCACATGATGTTTGTCAATATCAGACCTGCTGCCCCTACTAATGCACCACTGATGATGAGCAGATTATTTCCCAGTACAAAACCGGCCATGGATGCGGCAATACCTGAATATGAGTTGAGAAGTGAAATTACCACAGGCATATCAGCACCGCCAATTGGCAACACTGTAAATACACCTATCAAAAGTGCCAACCCAAAAAGAGCCCAGAAAACAAGCTGATATTCCGGATCTATTGTGAACCATCCAACCAGGCCAAGTGCAATAAATGTTAAAACAAGGTTGATGATATTTTGTCCGGGCAGTGCGACACGCCCGCCATTGATGAATCCTTTCAGTTTGCCGAACGCAATAAAACTCCCGGTAAAGGTTATAGAGCCAATCAGGATACTGAGCCCGGTTGTAACCAGAGCCTGGGTTTCAAAAAGGGTTGGGTCGAGCCGGGTAAATTCTCCCCACGCAACCAATGCAGAAGCGCCGCCGCCAAAGCCATTAAAGATAGCTACCATTTCGGGCATTGCTGTCATCTGTACCTTTTTAGCGGCAAATGCCCCAATAAGAGCTCCTATAAGAACACCGGCAATGATAAATTCAAAACTAATTATTTCACGGTCGAACAGGGTTACAATCACGCCCATCAGCATACCGAAAGATGCCAGCTGGTTGCCCGATCTTGCGGTTGCCGGAGAACCAAGGCGTTTGATACCTACAATAAAAAAACCGGTTGCAAGCAGATAGATAAGCTGTATGGTGCTGGGCATATATGCCTGTAGAAATTCGGGGAGGAACTGGCTCATTTATCATCCTCCTTTTTTTTGAACATTTCGAGCATTCTGTCGGTAACCATAAATCCGCCAACCACATTAATGGTTGCAAATATGATCGCAGCGAAACCAATCCATTGCGCATAAACACTATCAGGCCCGCCGGCGATAATCAGAGCACCGATCAGTGTGATACCCGAGATGGCATTTGCCCCAGACATGAGAGGGGTGTGGAGTGTTGGCGGTACCTTTGAGATCAGTTCAAACCCTACAAACGAGGCGAGAACAAATATAAAAAGGTTGAAAATGAGATCTTCCATGGTTGCAGGTAGTGAGTTAGAGTCGTAAAAAATTAATAAGCAATGGACTTATATCCATAAGTCATTGAATAAGCAGAAATTTATTTCAAATTTTCTTTTACAAATGGTGATATCAATTCACCATTATGGGTTACAGTAGCGTTCGCAATAATTTCATCTTCAAAATCGAGATTAGCTTTGCCTTCTTTAATCAATAGCGTAAGCAGAGATAGAATATTTTTTGAGTAGAGTTTACTTGCATGAAAGGCAAGTGTTGAGGGGATGTTGAGAGGCCCCATAACAACAACCCCGTTATGATGGTATGTTTCCCCCGGCTTGGTTACTTCGCAGTTTCCGCCTTGCTCAGCAGCGATGTCAACAATTACGGAGCCGGCCTTCATATCTTCAACCATCGCTTTTGTTATCAGAAGCGGCGCCGGCCTTCCCGGAATATGTGCAGTGGGAATCACAATGTCAGATTTTTTAACATGCTCGTGTATTACTTCCCGCTGCTTCTCTTTATTC
>SLGA01000157.1 GCA_007123985.1 Balneolaceae bacterium
AGGCTTGCTGCCTCATCAATGGCGCCGGCCGGTTTATCACCTGATATCGATACGATCGGGATTGAGCCTCAAATCGTGCATGGAAATCGTCTGGTACTATTTCCACATCCAGCAGGGCAACGTCTTCAGGTAAAAGGCCTTTCATGGCGTGAAGAATTCGGGATGTCGGAAAACGGTCCGGCAAATCCACATGGGCAACCTGCCCCCTCGCATGCACTCCGGCATCGGTTCGCCCCTGGCCTATAATATCAATATCCTGCTGGTAGAGGGTTGATAAAGCCTCTTCAACGGTACTTTCAACCGTACGAGCATCCGGTTGCTTTTGCCAACCGCTAAAATCGGTTCCATCGTATTCAAAGGTGAGCTTGTAGCGCATAAGGATTATTGATTTACGATCTGTGATTTCTAACCTAATGTGAGTTCGAGATAGGAGTTTGTTGAAGAGTGTCCCACCGGCTCAGGCGGAGAGTAATGGGGGATGTTAAGTAATGAATCTAAGATTAATAATTGAATATCTGAGTCTAATCAACGTTCAGAGGGACATCCCCCACGTCCGCCTAAGGCGGACTCTGCCCCCTTCAAAGGGGGACTAGCAAGTCATACGTTGTTAAATTGAACTCACATTAACCTACAACTATTTCGATCGATAAATTTCGCAGATCGATTAATCTGAAATCAAGAAATCACAAATCAATACATTTTGAAATAACCATGTCAACCGCAGCTTCAACACTCATCTCATCTGTATTAATCACAACTTCCGGATTTTCTGGCTCCTGATACTCACCATCAAACCCGGTAAGATTTTTGATTTCCCCTTTTTTTGCTTTTTCGTAGAGCCCTTTAGGATCTCTTTGATGTGCCGTTTCCGGATTACAGGTTACATGAACCTCCATAAATTGTGCCCCTGGAAACAACTTGCGAACAGTATCCCGATCTTTACGATAGGGTGATACGAACGTGCAAAGTACAATATTCCCATGCTCAAAAAAGAGTTTGGCAGTTTCACCCACACGGCGGATATTTTCAGTGCGGTCAACCGGGCTAAAACCGAGGTCGCCATTTAATCCATGGCGAACCTGATCTCCATCCAAAAGGATAGTTTGTTTGCCGGAATCCCAAAGTTTACGCTCAGCAGCTTTAGCGATGGTACTTTTGCCCGCACCCGATATTCCTGTAAACCAGAGAACTCTTGCCTGGTGGCCATTTCGTTTTTCCCTTTCTTCCCTGGAAATATTCCACGGCTCCCAGACAACATCCGGTGAAACGAGTGTTCGTTTTTCTCTTTCTGAGGTACTATGCATCCCGTGAGAACCATCCTCAGTGGAGGTTGCGCGAATCATACCGGCACCTACCGTTACATTTGAAGCCACATCAACAATGATAAAACTGCCGGTACGCTGATTTACCTGATAAGCATCAATAAAAAGTGGTTTTGCTGTAGTGAGCTTTACTCTTCCGATTTCGTTTAGCTTTAGTATCTCAGCATCTTCGCGTCTCAGAGTGTCAACGTTCATTCTGTAAACCACATCATCAATATAAACCGCCGTAGTTGAAGTGGTGTGCATTAGCATATACTGTTTTCCGGGCTGCATTTCCTCTTCATTCATCCAGCAGAGGTATGCTTCGAATTGGGTAGTGATTTTCGGCACATTATTTTTGCGCACAATCATATCCCCACGGGAAATATCTATCTCATCATCAATTGTCAAAACTACGGAGTCTCCGGGAAATGCTTCATCCAGGTTTCCATCTTTGGTAACAATTTCTTTCACCCTGCTGGATAGCCTTGAAGGCAGTACTGTAACTTCATCACCGGGCTTTATTCTTCCGGACTCTATGCGACCTGAGAACCCTCTGAAGTTTTGATTTGGCCTGATTACATACTGTACCGGAAAGCGAAAATCCACAACATTATGAGAAGCATCCACTTTTACAGTTTCAAGATGGTGCAGCAGTGTTGGGCCTTTGTACCAAGAGGTTTTTCCGTTTTTATCTACCACATTATCGCCCACAAGTGCAGAAATGGGAATATAAGTGATGTTATCGATTTCCAATTTCTTAGCAAATGCCCTGAAATCCTGTACAATTTCGTTGAATCTGTCTTCGCTGTAATCAACAAGGTCCATCTTATTCACCGCAACAACCAAATGCGGTATCTGCAGCAGTGATGAGATAAATGCGTGTCTTTTTGATTGTGTAAGCACACCTTTAGTAGCATCAATCAAAACAATCGCAAGCTCCGCCGTTGAGGCACCCGTAACCATGTTACGTGTGTATTGAATATGGCCGGGAGTATCAGCGATGATAAACTTTCGTTTCGGTGTGGCAAAATAGCGATAGGCTACATCGATGGTAATTTTCTGCTCTCGCTCTGCTTTTAAACCGTCCGTTAGCAGTGCAAGATTCACCTCCTCTTCACCGCTGCTTCGGCTTGTTTTCTCGATCGCCTCCAGCTGGTCTTCAAATATAGATTTTGAGTCGTACAGTAATCGGCCGATTAGTGTGCTCTTTCCATCATCGACGCTGCCCGCAGTAGTGAATCGAAGCAGGTCCATATCGAGATATTTTTTACTATCGTATTGTTCGCCGTTTGAGTTGCTCATGAATATTTTTTGTGCTTTAAAGTATTTTAGAAAGTAGGAATTGCATCAGATATATGGTGAGTACAGAAGTCGGGTTTAAAAATATCCCTGTCGTTTTCTGTCTTCCATTGCGGTTTCACTGCGTTTGTCGTCGTGCCGGTTGCCACGCTCAGTCTGGCGTGCCGCTGCAACTTCCTGTATAATTTCCTCCATATTCGAAGCTGTTGATAAAACAGCACCGGTACATGTTGCGTCTCCTATGGTTCTGAATCGAACCGTTTTTTCTTCAAGATGCTCTTCATCCATACGGTTTACATAGTCCGTATCAGCCAGCCAAACACCTCGCCTGTTAAATACTTTACGTTCGTGCGCAAAATAGAGTGTCGGTATGTCGATCTCTTCCTGTGCGATATATTGCCAAACATCCATTTCTGTCCAGTTACTGATGGGAAATACTCTGAAATGCTCTCCGGGATTTTTACGCCCATTGTAGAGATTCCACAGTTCCGGCCGCTGATTTTTGGGATCCCATTGCCCAAACACATCTCGAT
>SLGA01000327.1 GCA_007123985.1 Balneolaceae bacterium
CGATCTGGCTCTGATTATTTCAGAATATGAAATAATGCTGTTACAAAATCATCTGAAAACAGATATCGCACTTTTGATCCATACACCGTTTCTTTTCGACGCAATCGAAGAGAAGGATTTTGCTGATTTGCCGCCTTACCAAAAGCGTGAGCATTTTATTACCATCGGCAATTTTTTACATGCACCCAATCGGGCAGCTGTTCTCTGGCTGAAAGAGGAGATATGGCCGATGATTCGAAAAAGTATTCCTGAGGCTAAGTTGCATGTATATGGAGCGTATCCTGCTCAGCGAGATTTTCAGCTTCATAACGAGAAAGAAGGATTTATTGTGAAGGGGAGGGCAGAATCTGCTGCTGATGTAATCCGCAAAGCCAGAGTGTTGCTGGCACCGTTGCAGTTTGGTGCAGGACTGAAGGGCAAGCTGACGGATGCAATGCGAGCCGGAACACCCTCTGTAACAACTCCGATTGGAGCAGAAGGGATGAACGGGAATTTGCCATGGCCGGGCTTTATCGAACGTACAGCTGAAGATTTTGCAAAATCAGCGACAGAGCTGTATAAAAATGAAACAATATGGAAGGGAGCGCAGCAGCATGGAAAGGAGATCATCAACCACAGATTCTCAGCTGTACAACATGGTGAACAGCTTATGAGAAGAATTAACGAGATTCTCTCAGATCTTAAAAAGCATCGTAAGAAAAACTTTACAGGGAGTATGCTGAGGCATCATTCTCATGCCAGTACAAAGTACATGTCGCGCTGGATCGAAGAGAAAAATCGTTCGAAATAGTTGCACAAAAAAATAGGCGCAAACAAGAATGTCTGCGCCAATCATTAAACAGTGATTTAAATCAAAATGGATGAATTAATTCATTCCGCCGCTTCGGTTCGGTGAACGCACGGGCGGCCAGTTCATCTGCTCTCCGGTTCTTGGATTAACAGGCATTACGCGCCTCTCACGATTAAATGTATCCGGTTCTTCACTTGCCATGTATGCAAGTGTTGCGATCAGAATAACATTGTTACGTACATCATCAAACACAATCTTGTCGTACGTGTCGCGATTGGTATGCCATGTGTAGTTCCAGTAGCTCCAGTTGAGCGATCTCATTACAAAACCCGGTGCGCCTGCTGCTACGAAAGAGGCATGATCGGTTCCGCCGCCACTTGGCATTCCCGGGAAGGTAGTTTCGATGTGGCTGCGAACATCCTGCGGTACCGCTGACAGCCAACGGGTAAAGTATTCATAAGAGTGTAAAAAGCCCATTCCGTTAATGTCAATCACCCTCCCTGTACCATTGTCCTGATTCAGAAGAACCTGGAGGCCATCCACAATTTCGGGATTATCTTCAACGAATGCGCGGGAACCGTTCAGCCCCTGCTCTTCACCACCCCAAAGCCCCACAAGGATGGTACGTTTTGGATTTGGATAGACTTCTTTCAGAATACGTGCCACTTCCATCATGGTGATAGAGCCGGTTCCGTTATCAGTAGCTCCGGTCCCACCATCCCATGAATCGTAATGAGCAGACAGAATAATATACTCATCCGGTTTTTCAGTACCCGGAATTTCAGCAATGGTGTTGAATGTGGGAACAGCACCGTGATCGGTTGATTCTGCTCGTACCCGTATTACCGGATCGTGGCCGTTTTCAACCAATCGGTAGAGCATTCCGTAATCTTCAAGAAGCACATCAATAGTGGGGATAGTTCGGGTATTTGCACCAAACACTTTGTTAGTGCCAAAAGCCTGGCTCCAGTTCGACATGATGATACCCGCTGCACCGGCATCTTCCAAGGCCTGTACAAGTGAGCTGTTATTGTGGCCGGTATTGGCAACTCTCTGTCTCCAGGCATTGGTAGCTTCATCCCGTTCACGGGTGATTCGCTCGAGTGACTCCTCTGTAGCGAACTCTTCCCAGTTATACATGGGTCGTCCGGTAGGCTGATGCATGGAGATCATCACAAATTTACCTTCAACTTCAGGAAGCCAGTCGGCAAATTCATCCGGGTTTTCTACTTCAGGAATAATGATAAGGCCGGCTTCCACGGCACCATCAGTAGGTGGGCTCCATGCAAGCTGCATCGCTTCAAGTGTTACAACACGGGGTGAGATCATATCAACATGTGTGATGCCGCGCTCCCATCCTCGCCACTCACCGTATTGCTCGTTTCGGGCAGAAATGCCCCAATTTTCAAAGGTTTCAACAGCCCAATCGTGTGCATGCTGCATTTGCGGGGTTCCTACAAGGCGGGGGCCAATAACGTCCATCATGTAATGGCCCAGTTCCTCAAGATGAGAGTTTTCGGTAGCCTGCTGTACAATCTTATCTACTACTTCTTCGTGGGTTTGTGCAACAGAAGTTGCGAGAAATCCCGAAACGATGAAGCAGAATAACAGAAGAGTAATCTTATTTCGCATAGAATTAGGTTTGGTTTTTTGATTGGCGTCAATATATCAATCCAGCCGATAAGGATTTGTGAAAATTGGTAAGTGGTAATTTGGAATAACTAATTTAATTAAGCATAATTATATCCCTTAAAAAGAATAGTAAACAACATGATATGAAATTAATTACAGGTTTAAGTTTTTCACTTCTGATTGCATTTGTTTTTACAGTAGAATTAATGGGTAAAGAAACGGGGGAACAAATTGGACAGGATTTCCATGAATTAAAAATCCCAATAATTTTTGGGATACCTGCTGATCACCCTCATGCTGACTTTTACAGACATGGAGATTTAAATGAAGAGATCGCAATTACAGCCCGGGAGACAAATTCACAACTTTTGCTGAGGGGGCACGCCATTGCGAGATCAATCATAGATCTTATTCATACAGATATTCCGGATTGGTCTAATATGAAGCAACAAGCAAAGAAAGTATTCAATGACTATGTGGAAGATCCTTCACTCTTTTTGGCTGAACAATTCGTTGCGACTACAATACAGAGAGTGTTAATAACAGAAATTGACTCTGTAAGAGTTGATAACATTTTATATGATATTACTTTTCTTGAAGATGAACTTGCAGCATTAGCTTTTTCAACCTCACTTTTTGTGAAAAATGAATCACCAAATGCTGATGTAATTGCGTTAAATCTTAGATTACTGGGTGATTATTTGGA
>SLGA01000324.1 GCA_007123985.1 Balneolaceae bacterium
GCTTTTTCGAGAGCTTAATGAGCTCAGGAAGCCGTGCCATTTCGCCATCATCATGCATAATTTCGCAGATGATACCTGCAGGGGCACAACCTGCAAGCCGTGCAAGATCGATGGCTGCTTCGGTGTGGCCAGCACGGCGAAGAACGCCGCCATCAACACCGGTTAATGGAAATACATGCCCGGGCCGTCGGAAATCAGCCGGTTTGGCATTCTGATTGATTAGCTCCCGAATGGTATTGGAGCGGTCGGGTGCAGAAATTCCGGTGGTAGTCAGTTGTTTGTGATCAACGGAAATAGTAAATGCTGCTTCATCAGGGTCGGCACCTTCAGTTACCATGTAATCCAGATCGAGCTCTTTGGCCCTAGTTGTAGTTATCGGTACACAAACCAGGCCGCGACCATGGATTACCATGGTATTGATTGCCTCCGGTGTCACTTTATCAGCGGCCATGAGAAAATCACCTTCATTCTCACGGTCTTCATCATCCACCACAATAATCATTTTACCTGCTCGAATATCCTCAATGGCTTCAGGAATAGTATTAAAGGAGTAATTTGGCATATTGCAGATTGCTAATACTTGATGGAGATTACAAACGTACTGAAGATGACACTTAAACCGGATCAGTTAACCAAGATCTAATTCAATGAACTACCGGGTACTGACTGTTGATAGAAATAAATCAACCGATTATTTCTTATTCGGATTTACATCCGTAATAGAACTTTTCTGAAAACGTGCTTTTACACCACTGTCGATTTCAAGCAGAACAGTATCATCATCAATGGTATTCACAACACCGATCATGCCACCACCGGTTACTACCTTGTCACCTTTTTTCATCTCACTCACTTTTAGCTGAATCTCCTTCTGGCGTTTTGTTTGAGGTCGGATGATGAAAAAGTAGAAAACAAAGAATATAGCAGCGAGAAATAGCAAATTGATCATTGCGCCGCCGCCATCGCCGTCGGGTGGTGCCATCAGAAAAAATGTTGTCAGGAATGTCATATAACAATTATTAATTTAAATATTCAGCTATCAAAGATAGCGTATTTAGCATGCTTGAGCAATTGAACAGTTGCCTGGAATATATTCGTTTTTGATGCTTCTGAGATCAGCTTGAATTAGTGAGTACGACTTCTCTTTTCACCATCCCTCATAAGTTGATAGAATGACCTTCTTCTTTCGGGTGGCATAGTATATTTTTCGAGCCATTTCATATCAATCGCATACTTTAAGATGGCTTCCGGCCTTCCGCCCGATACAAATGATTTTGCTGTAAAAAAGGCGTGGTCTGGTCCGTTGGAAAGTATGAGTGGATTTACCGGATAAGGTTTGTAGGGTTTAAGCGGGCGGCCATCAAAAAAAGCGTTGATGTTTGAGCGCAGCAGCGGCCCCTGCTTTACAGCATGTACTCCTATCTGGCTGTAGTTTTTTCCATCCACATCGGCTGTGTCGCCCGCTGCAAAAATATTGGGCAAGCCCGGAAGCTGAAGAGTGGGTAACGTAAGTAACCGGTGGTTCTGCCCGGTATGGAAGGTGTGATCTATGGATAAGGATTCCGGGCGATTGCCAGTAGCCATTATGACCGCATCATAATCGGAAAAAGTTACCTGTTCAAATGAATTGTTTAGTAAAACAGAAACTCCACGCTTTCCTAAAATACGAGTCACTTTATCTGACAAGCGTTTTGGGAAAGCTGAAAGAAGCCGGTTGCCGTGTTCTGTAATGGTAATAGCCGATTTTACCGAAGAGGCAGGGTGTGAGAGGTTTAGTGCAAGCTCCGTGCCGGCCGCACCACCACCAGCGATTAACAGTTTTTGAACTGTGCCTGCTTTTAATTCTTCAAAGAGGGGTAAAAGTTTCGAGAGTGGTTTTACCGGAAAGACTCTGCTTTCGGGGTGATTTTCTTTCGCTCTTGCACCAACATTGATCAGCAAAAGATCATATAAAAATTTATCACCCGAGGAAGTTTCAACAAGGGATAGGTTTTGATTAACCGCCTTCACCCTGCCCTGGCAAAATTCCACGCCGTATCTTTCACATAAATCTTTAAGATTGATAGAAATTTCATCAAAGGTGAAAAAACCACCGGCAAATTGAGGCAGCGCTCCGGAGTAGATCAGATACATTTGATCGCTTACAAGTGTAATTGAAATGCCGAGTTTTTTCCAGTGGTGTCCCATTTTTAGAATGGGAAGAGAAGCGTGGCCCCCGCCTGCAATTACAAGTCTTGTACTCATACGAAAATACCATATTGGTTTTTACAAGGAAGATGGCGGATCGTGTGCTATTTCCGGTAATACGTAAATCCGGGACGGCTGAACAGAGCCGGTGTAACGGGAAACTTCAGAATGTGAAATACCTCACATTTTCACTCTTCATGTAGGCTGCTACTTCGGGCGGACTCGCAATGGTAATTCCCTCCTTGAGATTCTGCTCGGTGAGATCACGGTTAGGCAGAAAAATTCCGCATACTTCCACGGTAAAACCTCTCTGAATTAAACCGTTCAGCAAATCTTTCGGTGATCTGCCTGCCGGTTCAAACTGCATGGATTCGCTGCCTTCTGTACCCAGGTAGCCGGCTTCGCTGCAGAGCAGTATCCGAACAGGAACATCCTGGTTGGCTGATTGCGTGGCGAGAACCATCGCCATCATCTGTGTCTCCTGATCGCCTGTTGTGAGAACAATAAAAAGTTCATCCTGATGTTGGGTGCTGTCTGTTGCGTTGGCCATAATCAATGAAAGTGCTATAAGTAGTATCTGCATGGAAGTCTATGATTTAAAAACCGGGGTGAATTCTTTAAGTGGCATTTGATCGCCCGGAGCGCTGTCCGCTGAGCGTTCAAGAGTCATTTCGTAAATCACCTTGTCATTTCGATAATAACGCTTCTGATAGTAAAGCGGCTTGTTACCGATGGTATAGGTCAGCCTGTCGATCAAAAAAAGTGGCGAACCGGTTACTACATTCAGTTCTTCAGCAAGATGTTCATCAGCAGCCTCGGCAGACATTCTGTAACATCCTTTTATTACGGAGATATCGTAATCCTGTTCAAGAAGATCGTAAATGGTGCAATCTTTAAGTTTTTTTTCGTCGAGAAGCTGTCCGTAAAAA
>SLGA01000283.1 GCA_007123985.1 Balneolaceae bacterium
ATGAGTCGGAGTTCTCATCACCCAAAGACATTGAAGCAGGTGTTTCTGTACTCTATGAAGCTGTTAAATCAATGATAGGATAAATATCAAATCTCAACTCGTATGAAACCACTTTCGAAAGCAACCCTCGATTTTCTGAATCGATCACCAAAATTGTTCATCAATAACGAATGGGTGGATTCCAATTCGTCGGAAACGTTGCCATCCATTAATCCTGCAACCGGAGAAGAGATTTTTAGAGTTGCACAAGCCGGTGAGGAGGACGTTAACCGCGCCGTACATACAGCCCGAACAGCCTTTAACAAGGCGGTACGGGATATGAATCCATCAAAGCGTGCATTGAAAATACAGCGATTGGCTGATCTGATCGAAAACAACCTTGAACCGCTTTCCCAGCTTGAATGCCTCGATAATGGTAAACCGATAAGCCGGGCCATTGCCGATGTAAAAGCTGCCGCAAGCCATCTGCGCTATTTTGCCGGATGGGCAGATAAAATTGAAGGGAGCAGTATACCTGTTCACTCAAAAGACATCCTGGTTTACACACATCGTGAACCCGTTGGAGTAGCCGCACTTATTGTACCCTGGAATTTTCCGCTGGTTATGGCCATCTGGAAACTGGCACCGGCACTCGCCTGCGGGAATTGCTGCATTCTGAAACCTGCTGAGCAAACCTCAATAACAGCTCTATACCTTGCCGATCTGATTAAAGAGGCCGGTTTTCCACCGGGTATGGCACAGGTTCTAACCGGAGGCGGAGAAACCGGTGCGCTGCTTTCGCACCACATGGATATCGACAAAATTGGCTTTACCGGTTCAACTGAGGTGGGTAAAAAAGTGCTGGAAGCATCTTCAAAATCGAACCTTAAGAAAGTGAGCCTGGAGCTTGGGGGCAAATCGCCCAATATTATTTTTGATGATGCAGACATGAAACGTGTTCATCAGTCGCTGGTTTGGGCGAGTTTCTATAACAGCGGACAAGAGTGCACACTCGGTTCCCGGGTTTATGTGCACAAAAACAAACTCAATGAAGTGATTGATGAACTGGTGAAACGAACATCGAACCTGAGCATGAGTTCCGGGATGGAAAATCCTGATCTCGGCCCGCTTGTGAGCGCTGAGCAGGCGGATCGCGTGATGGGGTACATCAACACCGGGAGAAACGAGGCCGAACTGATACTTGGAGGAAATCGTAAAACGGGAAGCCTTTCCAATGGATACTTTGTAGAACCCACCATCTTTACAACATCAAATCATGAGGCAACAATTCTTAGGGAAGAGATTTTTGGACCTGTTGTAAATGTTACATCATTTGAAGATGAAGAAGAGATAATTGCACATGCAAATAATTCACGTTATGGACTTGCTTCAGCAATATGGACAAAAGATATTTCGCGTGCTCACAAATTAGCCCAACGCATTGAAGCAGGAGTGGTGTGGATAAACGGGTACGATCTTTTCCATCCGGCTGTTCCATTTGGAGGCTACAAAGAGAGTGGTATAGGCCGCGAAATGGGTAAAAGTGCACTGGAACTCTACACCCGCGAAAAAGCCATCTGGACTCAACTTTAGTAAACAAAATTCTGACAATGCAAGAATTATTATCCTCAGTTTGGACTCATCTATCGACGGCACAGATTGTAAAAGGCGAAGGGGTTTATATTTATGATGACAATGGAAATCGCTATATCGATTTCACATCGGGAATTGGTGTACTGAACACGGGGCATTGCCATCCGCGCATTACTAAAGCCGTACAGCAACAGGCCGGTGAACTGATTTTCGGCCAGATGAACTGCGTTGTTCCTGATGCAACCGTTAAGCTTGCGCATAAACTAAATGAAGTTACCCCACCGCATATCGACCGTTTTTTCTTTTCAAACAGCGGTGCAGAAGCAACGGAAGCATGCGTAAAACTTGCCAAAGCGGCAACCGGCCGCAGTAATGTGATTGTTTTCCAGGGAAGCTTCCACGGTCGCACTCATCTTGCTATGGCTATGACTACATCAAAAACAGTGTATCGGCAGAAATTTCAGCCGCTGCCATCCGGTATTTTTGTGGCACCTTTCCCTTATGCCTATCAGTATGGATGGGATGAGGAGGAAACCGTTGATTTCTGTAAAAAGCAGCTTGATATCCTCCTGCGCGGACAAACCGCTCCCGACGAAACCGCAGCAATAATCATTGAACCGGTTCTTGGTGAGGGAGGCTATGTACCGGCACCCGCTGCTTTTTTACAACATCTGAGAAGTGTATGTGATGAACATGGGATTCTGCTTGTGATGGATGAGGTACAGAGCGGATTTGGCAGAACTGGCTCTTTCTTCTGTTTCGAACAGAGTGATATCAAACCCGACATTATTGTTATGGCAAAGGGACTCGGTAGCGGCCTGCCCATTTCTGCTATTGCTTCTGCCAAGGAAATAATGGATCGCTGGTTGCCCGGTACTCATGGCGGAACCTATGGCGGCGGGAGTGCGGTGGCATCCCGGGCTGCGGTTGAAACAATTGATATAATCCGTGATGAACGCCTTACTGAAAATGCTGCTGTTCATGGAAAATACCTGAAAGAGAGACTAATCAGTCTAAAAGAAAAGTACCCCGCCATTGGAGATGTACGCGGTTGCGGGCTCATGATCGCCACCGAATTTACAGACACTAAAGGCAATCCGGATGCACACTCTGCAAAAAAAGTTGCTGGCTATTGCCTTAAAAACAACCTCTTACTTTTAACATGCGGAACTTATGGGAATGTTATTCGGTGGATACCTCCTCTCATCGTTACAGAAACCCAGTTAGATGAAGCTCTGAATATATTTATCGAAAGCCTTGCTTCAATGTAAAATTCTGAACTTCAAAGTACATATAGCCAATGGCATGATTTTTAGCTAATATGATCTAAAATAGAGGCAATGCAACTATGCAGATTCTGTATTTTTAAATGGGCAAAATGGATAATAAATCACTTCAACTGAACTCACTCCTGTTCAGGTCTGCCATTGAGCAAACTCCTGCCTCAATCGTAATTACAGATGCACAGGGCATCATTATTTACGTGAATTCATTCTTTTCTGAGCTCACCGGTTATTCACTTGAAGAGGCAAAGAACCAAA
>SLGA01000153.1 GCA_007123985.1 Balneolaceae bacterium
ATTGAGTCGGAGCAGATTCTTTTACAACATGAAAAAGTTGGCGATGCATTTATAAACATGGTTAAATCAATTACCAGCTGCAAAGGGAAATTGATTATTTCAGGTATGGGTAAATCGGGTATTATCGGTAAGAAAATATCTGCTACTTTTTCGAGTTACGGTATTCAAAGTTTTTTCTTACATCCCGGAGAAGCTTACCATGGTGATCTTGGAATGGTTGGAAAAGATGATTTGGTACTCTTGATTTCCAACTCAGGGGAAACGGATGAGGTACTCAAACTTATTCCGTTTTTTCAGCATAATGGTAACACTATTGTTTCAATGACCGGAAATGTGAACTCTAGTTTAGCGTTAAATTCAAAATTTACACTCGATATCAGTATTAAGCAGGAGGCATGCCCCTTACAATTAGCACCAACTGCATCCACAACGGTGACCTTGGCAGTAGGTGACGCTATTGCCGTGGCAGCGATGAAAATAAAAGGGGTGAAAGAAGAGCTCTTTGCCAAATTCCATCCGGGTGGTAGCCTTGGAAGAAAACTGTTGCAGAGAGTAAAAGATCAGATGATTACAGGTGAATTAGTACCGCTAATAAAACCTGATTCAAATGCAATTGATACTATTCATGCAATAAGTGACGGGCGTTTGGGTATGGTGGTGGTTGTAGACGAGAGTAAAAAACTTTTAGGAATTGTTACCGACGGTGATATCCGAAGAAGTACACTTATAGAAAAAGAAAACTTTATTCATCTCGATGCTTCCAAGTTGATGACTGAAAATCCTGTAACAACTTTTGAAGATGAAAGGCTATTAGATGCCGAAAAAAAAATGGATGATCTGAGAATTCATCAATTGGTAGTAGTTGATAAAAATCAAAAAGTTCAAGGAATACTTCCTTACAGAACTTCCATCAATTAAGAGGTTAAATGAAAATTACCAAAGTAATCGGACCTGAACAGGTCATATCTTTCTCAAATAATTCTCCCATAAAATTTATTGCAGGTCCTTGTGCTTTAGAAAGTTACGATTTCGGATTAAAGACGGCCGAAGAACTAAAGAAATTTTTTTTGGAAGTGGGAATAGAATTTATTTATAAGTCTTCCTTCGATAAAGCGAACCGCAGCTCTTCAACAAGTTTCAGAGGAGTTGGTTTGGATGAAGGATTGCGTATACTTGAGACTATTAGAAGTGAGTTAAATATTCCCGTATTGACAGATATCCACGCAATGGATCAGGCCGAGCCGGTTTCTGAGGTGGTTGATATGTTGCAAACCCCGGCATTTCTCTGCCGGCAAACTGATTTTATCCAAAAAGCAGCTTCTGCCGGTAAACCTCTGAACATAAAAAAAGGGCAGTTTTTGTCTCCCTGGGATATGAAAAATGTTGTTGCAAAAGCCGAAGAAACAGGCAACCGGCAAATTACTCTATGTGAACGAGGCAGCTCTTTTGGTTATGGCAATTTAGTGTCTGACATGAGAAGCCTCAGTATTATGGCCGAAACCGGTTACCCGGTTATATTTGATGGAACACACTCAGTTCAATTACCTGGTGCCAAGGGAGAGAGCAGTGGAGGACAGCGGGAATTTGTTGCCCTTCTAACAAGGGCAGCTGTAGCAACCGGTGTTGCAGGTATATTTATAGAGGCACACCCGGAACCTGATAATGCACCTTGCGATGGACCCAATATGCTTCCATTTTCTTTTTTACCGGAATTTTTAAGATCCCTACAATCTATAGATAATGTAGTTAAAAATATTCCTGAAAAAGCATTTAAAGCTATATGAAGGCGATAGTAGTAATACCGGCAAGGTATCAATCAACAAGATTACCCGGAAAACCCTTAAAATTGATTGGTAAAAAACCAATGATTCAACACGTTTATGAACGTGCAAAAAAATCAAAGATGGTAAGTGAAGTAGTTGTAGCTACCGATGATAAAAGAATAGTTGAGATTGTTGAGGAATTTGGTGGAGTTGCATTCATGACTTCAACAAATCATAAATCCGGAACAGACAGGGTTATTGAAATATCAAGTAAAATCAGAGCAGATTATTATATAAATGTTCAGGGTGATGAACCATTTATAAATCCAAAGGATATTGATAAGTTAATCACGAACTTAAAAACGAGAAAATCTGATGAAATAGCGACTCTTTGCTATAGGTCTACATATATTGAAGCAAAACAAAATAATAAAGTAAAGGTGGTTTTCGATTTCAAACAGAAAGCACTCTATTTCAGCAGATCTCTAATCCCTTATTCAAGTAACCCAAAAAAACTTGATTATTATATTCATATTGGCATGTATGGATATGGTAAAAAGGCACTTCAGCAATTGCAATCACTAACTCCATCTAATTTGGAAATTGCTGAAAAACTTGAGCAGCTTAGATTTCTTCAATCAGGTTTAGATATCTACATTGATATTACTGAAAAATCAGGTATATCAGTTGATACTAATGAATGCTTAGAAGATGCCAGGTTTTACCTGAAATATGGTAAACTTCCTGATGACGAAATAGACTTAACGAAAGTGAAGTTGGTCGTTTTGGATGTTGATGGAGTACTATCTCCTTCTTCATTAATGTTATCTGAAAATGGTGAAGAGATAAAAATATTTGATGTAAGAGATGGTTTGGGTATAAAAAGATTACTACAGGCCGGGATTAAAGTCGCAGTAATATCGGGAAGGGGCTCAAAAACTACAGCAAGACGACTTGAAGAACTTGGTATAAAGGAGTTCTATTTTAACATAGAAGAAAAAGATAAAACATTGGACTTGGTAATGAAGCGACATGCTGTAATGAAAAAGGAGGTTATTTATGTAGGAGACGATTTGAATGATCTCCCAGCATTTGAAATTGCAGGAATAAGTTGTACTGTAAAAGATGCTCCAAAACAGATTAAATCCAGAGCAGATATTATACTTAGCAAAAAAGGTGGTAAAGGTGCCATTAGAGAATTATCTGATAGAATACTTACATGATCTCAATCCTATTTACAGAGCAATACAAGTTTAGAGCATAAATAACGAAATAACTTTACAATGGTAGTTAATTCAAAGTATAAATTTATTTTTGTACATATTCCTAAAGCAGCTGGTACCA
>SLGA01000200.1 GCA_007123985.1 Balneolaceae bacterium
AGGATATCAAAACCCTCGGTGAGTACACCGCTACTATTAATCTGATGGGCGAACTAAATCCACAGGTAAAAGTTTGGGTTGTTAAAGAAGACGAATAAGGCAACGGTATTGCCTTTCTGATTAATCATTTATCATTATAAAATGAAAAAATTAGGAATCATTATGGGGATTGCGCTATTCGCGCTTTCCCCTTTTTTTGTTTACGGCCAGCTACTCGATCCGGTTGACTACAAACTGATCGAATTCCCTGAAACTGCTCGTGCAGGTGAGATTTTTGAAGTGAAAGTTGAAGCCACCATCGAAGGGGAATGGCACCTTTACTCTGTGCTTAACGATCCCGATGCCGGTCCATACCCCACCACATTTTCATCGGCAATACCGCAAATGGCAATTGCAGGGGATGTTACCGAAACGGAGGCCGTTTTAGCATTTGATCCTAATTTTAATACTGAACTTGGATGGCATTCTAACAGGGCTGAGTTTACAATTCCGATTGCTTTCAGGTCCGAACTTGAGGGAGAACAGCCAATTCACCTTGAAGTTCTTTACCAGGTATGCGATGATAGATCCTGCCTGCCACCAAAAACCAAATCAATAGAGGGGACTGTACTGCTTGCAGGTGTTTCCGACGCACCTTTTGAAGATTTTCCTGACGAAACCGAAGTATCACTGCAAGACGAAGTGTTTGAACTCACAAGCGATGCATCCGTGCCGTCGGATAATGTTTGGGGATTTCTTTGGCTGGCAATCACAGCAGGTTTTGCTGCGCTTCTTACTCCATGTGTATTCCCTTTGATTCCATTGGTAGTTTCGTATTTCTCAAACCAGAGCGGAGATGGTAAAAAGGGTACAAGTTGGTTGCAGGCAACTATTTTCGGACTCTCAATTGTGCTCATTTTCACAGCGATAGGTGCACTTCTTGCGTTGATTCTTGGAGTTGCCGGTGTGAGCCAGTTTGCTTCAAACCCGTGGGTTAATCTTATTATTGGATTGATGTTTGTAGTTTTTGGCGTGAGTTTACTCGGTATGTTTGAATTACGGCTGCCTTACAGACTAACAAACTGGCTAAACCGAAAAAGCAACGAAGGCAGTGGTGTAATGGGTACCTTGTTTATGGGCTTCACAATAAGTGCGGTTTCATTTTCGTGTACAGCACCATTTGTTGGAGCTATTTTGGCTGCAACTACTGGCGGTGAATGGTTTTTCCCGATTGTTGGTATGCTAGGATTTTCTGCGGCATTCGCAAGTCCGTTCGTGTTGTTTGCGATGTTCCCCGGTTATCTTGAATCGCTGCCGAAAAGCGGCGCCTGGATGAATGTAGTAAAGGTTCTCTTAGGATTCATTATTCTTGCAGCTGCTGTAAAATTCCTCTCAAACGCCGACATTATCTGGGAATGGGGAATCATTTCAAGACCGCTTGGCATTGCAATCTGGATAACTTTATTCTTCTTAGCCGGTCTTTACCTGCTTGGCACGTATGCACTGCACGGTGATGAGAAACCAAAATTTATTACCACGGGAAGATTACTGATTGCTATTCCTTTTTTGTTATTCAGTTTTTACCTGCTTCCCGGACTAATGGGAGCTTCGTTGGGTATCTGGGATGCCTGGCTACCTGCAAGACAGGCTACGGATGTAAGTGTAGTTCGCGCGATCAGTTCATCCGGCGGAGTTATTTCTGAGGGTGAACAATGGTCAAATAATTATGAAGAATCAGTAGAAAGAGCTATTTCAGAAAATCGCCCAATTTTTATTGATTTTACAGGATATACCTGCACAAACTGCAGAGCCATGGAAAGCACTGTGTTTCCAAGGGAGAATATAGTAGAGAGATTTCAGAAAATGGAGAAGGTAAAACTTTACACAGATGGGGGCCGCAATGCAGCTGAAAACCAGAAGTTTCAGTTTGAGCTCACAGGCACATTAGCGCTTCCTACTTATGTAGTTGTTGATCCATTTACAGGAAATGTATTGGATCAGCTGATAGGATTTACCCGGGCACCCGACTTTGAACGGTTTCTTGACAGAGGGTTAGAGCGCTTCGATCGGGTAAATTCTCAGGCAAGTTTGTAGTCTGACTCTCAAAAATAAAGTCTTGTGAGTAATAAATATTTTCCAAACATATAGGAAAACTCACACTTCTAAACTTTGCTAACTAATTCCCCGTCAATTTAATGATCAATTTTTAGTGCCTGCAGATTCATTGAAAAAGATGAATTATGCAAAAAAACTGCCAATAAGCTTCTTAGACAGGGTTTTATAAGATGTAACTTTGGAAAAATGAAACAAATATTGAAGAAAAAAAGTCATTTTACTTTTCAAGAATCGTATCGATTTGTTCTCAAAAAAAAGTTTTGAATAAGAGTAAAAACTATTGCAAATAAATCCTTCTTTTAAGATTTTCCTTTTTCCATATTCAAATTATAAATCAAATGCACTATGAATATCACTGTGAATAAATTTTCATTAATCATCTTCCTATTATCCCTCGGCATCCTGTTCAGTTCTTGCCGTACTGCAGAAGAAATAGTTGAGCCCGAGCCCGAGCCCGAAGTTGCAGAAGAACCGGTTGAAGAGGAAGATTGGTCCGTTGAAGAAGAAGTAACTGAAGAGGTTTATGTAGTTGAAGAATTACACACAATCAATTTTGGTTTCGACAGACACAACATTACAGATCAGGCAGCTCGATTGCTTGCTGATAACGTGACAAAATTACGTGAAAATCCATCAACTCGTGTTCGAGTTGATGCATATACGGATCATGTTGGTGGCGATCAGTACAACCTTAGGCTCAGCCTTCGACGTGCTGCCGCTGTTGTTGAGTTCTACACTCAAAACGGTATCGACGAGGCACGGATCGATTCAAGAGGTCTGGGTAAAGCACCAATTCCATGTTCAGAAGCTGAGATGGACAGAGACACTCCAGGTTGCGAAAAGAACCGAAGAGCTGAATCACATCCTCTCAACTAACGTTATCTAAAACAAAAAAACGCATCTGGTTAAAATCTGATGCGTTTTTTTTTGCTTCATTTTATCGTTTGAATATTCCAGATTGGAAAATTCAGGAGGTATGATGTTAAAAAATGCATGCTGATTAAAT
>SLGA01000031.1 GCA_007123985.1 Balneolaceae bacterium
GGCCACAATTACTTTATTAGCGAGGTTACTTCTACTTATTCCGCCTGAAACGAGCAGGGTCATTGCGATTAAAATAAACAGGCCTGCGGCAATCAGCGTCAGATAACTGCCATCAATACTAAACGCGTAGAAAATATAACCGGCGCACCCAAGAACCGCTGTTGCAGCCGATGCCGATTTGGCCGTCATAAACATCCAGCCGGCAGTAAACCCAAAATATGAGCCCAGAAAACGGTAGCCATACTCGTAGGTGCCACCGCTTACCGGGTGTGCAGCTGCGAGCTGTGCGCTGCTCAAACCATTAAAAATGGCTAAAAGTGCAGCAATTACGATGGCAATGATAACGCCATTACCGGCAATCTGAGTGGCAATTGCAATACTTACAAAAATACCGGTACCAATAATGGAGCCGAGTCCCATTAAAATTGCGCCGGGAGTTTTTATGGCCCGTTTTAGTTCACTCATTCAGTAAATATCAGGATTTATTTTTCGGTTGAAGCCGGTAATCAAAAGACCAGTAGCCTCCGCCTTTTATCAACAGAAATATAGAACCAACCAGCATGGCCAGATCATTTCGTGATTCATGCATCATACTTAAAAACCCGTAGTGTTCGAGTTCACGAAGTGAAAATCCCCAGAAGCCATGTCCCAACAGTATGGGGATTTTAGTGGTAAAGATGGCTGTGAGCATAATTACGATGAGTGGAATCACAGAAAATCGTGTGAGCAATCCCGCCAAAACGAGCAGGCCGCAAATAATCTCAAATCCGCCAACAAGCACTCCGGTAAACTCAGGAAAGGGGATACCGATACGTTCAAACCTGCCGGCACCACGCAAAGCGGGATAGAGAAACTTCTGGATTCCTTCGGACAAAAAAACAGCTCCCACAAGGAATCGGATTAATATAATGCTCTTTTCTGATGTTGTTGTTAAATGGTTCTTAATGCTAATGGTATACAAAATGAATAAAAAACTTACGGTTTATATTTTTGAGGCGTGTTAAGCCACTGTAAATTACATCAGAAATATAGATAGTTTAATCAAAAAGCATTGGTTTCTTCTCAGATAACAATTATTTCACTCTGAAGGGAAGGATTGTTATCATCAATAACTACTGAAATTTGAATGCAGAGAATTCTATGGACAACAATATAAAGTGGTACGTTAAATACACCTACATTTTAATAGGATTGATTTTAACTGTTTTTGCTATGATTATGGCAAAATCAATTGTTGTGCCACTGCTATTTGCCCTCTTTTTTTCAATACTGTTATCGCCTGCCTGTAATTTTCTTGAACATTATAAACTTCCCCGGTTTTTGTCATCATTTGCGGCCATTTTACTAGGTTTATCTGTTCTTGTAGTTATTGGCTTTTTCTTCTATAACCAGGTAATTGCATTTGGCCGCGATGCAGATATGTTTGCTGAACGCCTCGAAGAGTTGCTCGAATCTTTAGACTCTTTCTTATATACCTGGTTTGCCATCGAAGGCGAGATAAATCTTGACCGTGTCGTCACAGAAGTTTTTGATTTTATCAGAGAAAATACGGCCTCATTAACACGCAGCATTACCGGAGCCGCATCCACAATTACCTCCTTTTTTCTGGTGCCGGTTTTCATGTACCTGATACTGCTTTTTCGCGATATGCTCAAAAATTTTGTTGTGATGGCTGTTGGAAAAGGGGATAAAGTAAGTGAGAAGAAAATCCAGAATATCATAGTAAGGGTGAAAACACTGGTTCAAAAATATATAGCCGGATTGCTGATGGTAATCGGGATATTGGCAATTTTAAACTCAGTGATGCTAACTGTTATCGGGGTTGACCACGCCATCTTCTTTGGGGTATTTGCAGCCATGCTTAATGTAATCCCATTTGTAGGTCCCATTATGGGTTCAGTGCTGCCAATTCTCTATGCATTAATTACGATGGATTCCCTGATATATCCTCTGATTATTTTGCTCGGTTTCTACATCATCCAGCTTTTCGAAAGCAATCTGTTCACTCCTACAATTGTTGGCAGCCAGGTTAGTATGAATGCACTTGCTACCTTACTGCTAATTTTTATAGGAGCGCAAATTTGGGGGCTTGCGGGTATGATTTTATTTATACCACTTGGGGCCATTTTAAAAGTAATTTGTGATGAGGTGGATTCACTGAAACCTTATGGATACTTATTGGGCAGAGTTCAAAGTGATAAGAGTGAGGATCGCAGTGCACTCGCCAAAAAAATTGGTGAACTCGGTGAGAAAACAATCAAGAAGGGAAAGAAAAAGAAAACGAATAAAAAACAATAACCAAATTCAGGCACTTGTATGATGATAAAAACCATGACCCACATTGCACTAATGTTTGTACTATTTACCACTTCATTGTTGGCCGATCCGATTGTCTTTAAAGGCGTCAACGTTCTGACGATGGAGAGCGACGACATTCTGTACAACTCCGTTGTAATAATTGAAGATGGCTTGATTGTTTGGGTAGGCCCCGAAGAGGAAGCAGACATTCCTGTGGAATCTGTTGTTTATGAAAAATCGGGCTTTTATCTGATGCCCGGCCTTGCCGAAATGCATGCCCATATACCATCGGGTAACCAGGGACAGCAAATGATGGAGAACACGCTTGCACTCTATCTTTCTCAGGGAATTACAACCATCCGGGGGATGCTCGGTCATCCCGCCCATCTTGAGCTCAGGGAGCAGGCGGCCGCGGGAGAGTTGTTTAGTCCAAGAATTTTCACATCTGGTCCCTCGTTTAACGGAAATACGGCAACTGACCCTGAAACAACCCGGCGAATGGTTCGTGATCAGTTTGATGCCGGCTACGATCTGTTAAAGCTTCATCCCGGAATTTCACTTGAAAATTTTGAGGCGATGGCTGATGAGGCGAACTCACTGGGCATAGAATTTTCCGGCCACATTTCGCACGGAGTTGGGCTGGTGCGGTCACTTGAAGCAGGGCAGGGGTCTATCGACCACCTTGACCGCTACATGGAATTTCTTGCCGGTGACGCTGCCGACAGGGACGATCCGCCCATCATCTATTTCGGATACGATCTGGTAC
>SLGA01000255.1 GCA_007123985.1 Balneolaceae bacterium
ACAGGGGGTTTATGAGGTTTTTTCTGCCCTTACGGAACTCAGGGGAATCTTTGTGCTTCTCTGCGATCTATGCGGTTAATCCACCCCCACAGCCTATCAGTTTTTTCTGTCAAAAATCTTTCTGTCTAATAACAACAGAGTCTCCCCCCAATTCGCAAAATTCGCAAAATTCGCGGTTAAATCCTGCAAAGCCTACAAGCGATCAGCAGTCTGCCGTCTGATACAATCACCTGCGGCGAGGAGGCGGTCTCCGACCACCACTCGAACGCCCACCAGAGCGCCCCGAGCGATTGCCGCCCGAACCACCACCACTCCGAGCCGGACGCCGGTAAGGCGCTGCATCAGTATGCGGCAAAGCCCGTAGCAATACATCCTCAGGATATTTGCAGGCCAGTTCTTCGCCAATATACTTCTCGATTTCGGGAATACCAAAGGATTCATCCTCGCAGGCAAACGATACCGCCGTACCCTCCGCACCCGCGCGCCCCGTGCGCCCGATGCGATGCACATAATCCTCGGCCTCATACGGTAAATCAAAATTCACCACATGATTTATGCCATCGACATGCAAACCACGCCCTGCCACATCGGTAGCCACGACCACTTGCACGGATCCCTCGCGAAAAGCATCCAGCACTTTCATGCGCTTCTTCTGGTCCACCGCCCCCGAAAGCAACGCACAATCAATCCCATAGCGTTTCAGCTCGCCCGCAATTCGATCTGTCTGGTCGCGACGATTTGCAAAAATCAACACACGGCCAATATTCGGACGTTTGAGTAAATTATACAGCACTTTGAATTTTTCATCCGCACGGACCATGTACACAAGCTGCTTGACGGTATCCACTGCCACTTGCTCAGGCTCAATTTCCACCACATGTGGATCCGGCATCCATTGCGAAGCCAACCGCATCACATCATCCGAAAGCGTGGCACTGAACAATAGCGTCCTGCGCTTATCCTTCGGCGGCGTCTGGCGGATAATAGCCTTCACATCCGGGATAAAACCCATATCCAACATGCGGTCCGCCTCATCAATCACCAAAACTTCTACATCACGTAAATTGACAATTCTCTTGCGACAAAAATCCAGCAAGCGCCCCGGTGTAGCTGCAATCAGATCGACCGGGCCCGCCTGTAATTCGCGTTCCTGCTTGTCATAGTCCGCACCGCCATAAAGCGCCACATACCGCATATTGCAATACTTGCCGATGCCTTCCGCATCCCGGATAATCTGAATCACCAGCTCGCGGGTCGGAGCCAACACCAAGGCACGCGGACGCCCCTTCTGGCGATCACCCGTCATAGGGTTTTCCAAAAACTGCTTGAACGTAAGCGTCAGGAAGGCTGCCGTTTTCCCGGTTCCGGTTTGAGCCTTACCGGCAACATTGTGGCCTTGACTCACTTCCGTTAATACACGCGCTTGAACCGGTGTACAGTACTGGAATCCCAAATCATGTACCGCATGCAATATCTCGTCAGGAACGCCGACATCCTGAAAACGCATCTTCCCTTCTTTCGGTTCAACCACATAATCTGCGGGCGACCATGACGAAACGGCTTCTGCCTTCGGCTGGGATTGACGATCCGCTACGGTTGTCGCGTCTGCAACCTGTCCAGCGTCTTCTTTACGCGCGCCAGCACCAGCAGACCGCTTGCGATTGCGTCCACCGCGTGAACGACGACGCTTGCGCGGCGGCGCAGCACCATCGTCAGGTTGGGACGAATCAGATCTTGCAGGCCCCGGCTTTTCGCCCGCTGGACGCGCAGACGCTGATCGAGGACGCCGCTCTTTGCGCTCAGGTGCGCTGGTGGATTTCTTTGCGTCCGTGGAACGACCCGGGCGCCATACTTCCCCCGGCTTGGATGCCAATGCTGGCGTTGTTGATTTCTTGGAACCACGGGAACCAGCACCAGAACGAGACCGCTTTTCAGACGGCTCATCACTCTTCAATCGCGCAGCTATCGCGCGAATCATCTTAATCGGCATAATAAACGCTAACCTTGTCTCGGGAGAACCATCGCGTGGCTTGCTGATACCAGCAAACAAACAAGCGATGGATCCGTATTCCCGGTTTAGCGCTTGGAGAACTGGAACCGCTTGCGTGCACCAGGCTGACCAGGCTTTTTGCGCTCTTTCATCCGCGCATCACGTGTCAGGCAGCCGCTATTCTTGAGCACTTCACGCAACGAAGCATCCGCTGCCGTTAATGCACGGGCCAATCCATGCCGTATGGCACCGGCCTGTCCTGCGATACCGCCACCTTTTACATAAGCGGAAACATCGAACTTCTCTAGCGAATGCGTTAACTGCAAAGGCTGCATAATATACTGCACCAATGCCTCGCTCGGGATGTACTCCGCGATGGGGCGCTTGTTAACCTTGATCACACCTGTTCCTGGCACCAGATTCACGCGGGCTACGGCCGTCTTACGCCGACCCGTTGCGCTGCTTTGCTCTTTCACTTCCACAATCGTTCTCCAAACGGTTATACTTCAATCGCACGCGGCTGCTGTGCCACATGCGGATGCTCAGCTCCAGCATATACCTTCAGGCGGCTGAACATATTCCGAGCAAGTCGGTTCTTCGGCAACATCCCCTTCACCGCAGACTGAATGATCCGCTCAGGATGACGTGCACGCATGACCGCTGCCGGCACTTCACGATGCCCACCCCGATATCCGGTATAGCGAGCATATATCTTCTTTTCTTCCTTCGATCCGGTCAACTTCACCTTCTCAGCGTTGACCACCACTACAAATGCCCCCGTATCTACCTGTGGGGAAAACGTGGGTTTATCCTTCCCTCGCAGCATGTTGGCAACTTTAACACCAAGCCGTCCAACAGGTACACCTGCAGCATCAATCACAAACCAATCCCGATCCGCACCGGGGTCTTTCGGTAAAAATGTCTTCATCATCAAATCCCTTCAAAAACCAAAACAGCTTGCAAACATATAGTCTCACCAATGCACTGTCAACCACCAAGTTTAAGACCAAGTTTAAGACCACAGACTGAGACAGCAGAAGATAGACCGCTCCCCCCGGAAAACGGCACTCCAGC
>SLGA01000169.1 GCA_007123985.1 Balneolaceae bacterium
CAAGTGTAGTTTACCCGCCAGAGGTCAAAGTAAAATCTAAAATGGATTTGGCTTCTAACCTCTGGCTGTTCGTTTAGCTAATAATTAGGTTTAGTAGAATAATGCCAGAAATTAGAATAGAGATAATAATTAGCGATAGAAGAATGCTTGTAATCTCTATGGTAGGAACTGCAGATGATGTAACAACCTGATTGGAAACTGTAATTACAGAAAGTGCCACAATAGATATCAGTGAGAACGCAAAAATTGCCTGCTCAGACTGGCTGAACACGCTGCGAAAATTTAAGTATGATATTGTGGTAGACAATTGTAATTGGTTATGTGAACATCACTTGCAAAAACTTATACAATGAGACGTAATGTGTCAATAATTTCTTTTATAATTAATGAAAACTTTTTTCGATAATAGAATTGATTTTTGAAAAGCGCTTCCATATAAATTAAAATGAACCCGTAACACATTGAATACCAACAACTAACAGAGATGTCAAAAAAGATGGTGAAATTAAACAAATACAGCTCAAGATTAACACAGGAACAAGCACAAGTAGGCTCTAAGGCAATGCTCTATGCCACAGGTTTGAGCGAGGATGACATGAAAAAGCCCCAGGTTGGTATTGCAAGTACCGGGTGGGACGGCAATCCGTGCAACATGCATTTGAATGATTTAGCTGCTGTAGTAAAGCAAGGAGTTTGGGATAGTGGCCTGGTAGGATTTGTGTTTCATTCCATTGGAGTGAGTGACGGTATTTCGATGGGAACTCAAGGCATGAAATTTTCACTGCCATCAAGAGATATCATCGCCGATTCTATTGAGATTGTGATGAATGCCCAGTGGTACGATGCAAACATATCGGTTGTGGGATGCGATAAAAATATGCCCGGTGCTGTTATGGCAATGGCTCGCGTGAACAGGCCTTCAATCATGGTGTATGGCGGTACCATCCGGCCGGGCAACCTGAATGGGCAAAAATTAGACATTGTCTCAGCTTTTGAATCTTATGGACAGTTTCTTTCAAAAGAAATCAACGAAGAGCAGATGAATTCCGTGCTGAAACATGCTTGTCCCGGAGCAGGTGCTTGCGGAGGAATGTACACCGCAAATACAATGGCATCGGCCATCGAAACGCTTGGAATGAGCTTGCCTTACAGTTCATCCATACCGGCAACCCATACTGAAAAAGTTAAGGAGTGTGAAAAAGCGGGTAAAGCAATTCTCAAATTGCTTGAGGAGGATATTAAACCAAAAGATATCATAACCAAAAAATCTCTGGAGAATGCCGTTACAATGATTATTGCGCTCGGTGGCTCAACCAATGCCGTAATGCACATGCTTGCCATAGCAAAGGCAGCGGATGTTGATTTTTCGATTGATGATTTTCAGGCGGTTAGTGATCGCACACCGTTTCTTGCGGATCTTAAACCCAGCGGTAAGTATGTGATGGAAGATCTGTACAATGTGGGTGGTGTGCCGGCGGTCCAAAAACTGCTTCTTGAAGAGGGGTATTTGCATGGTGACTGCATCACCGTAACCGGCAAAACACTGGAAGAGAACGTAGCTGAGTTACCGGGACTTCTCGAAGAACAGAACGTAATCCGTCCGGTGTCGAATCCTGTAAAGGAAACGGGACATCTTCAGATCCTGTACGGAAACCTCTCGCCCGAGGGAAGTGTAGCGAAAATCACAGGAAAAGAGGGTACTCAATTTTCAGGGAAAGCAAAAGTGTTTGAATCAGAAGAGGATTGTCTTGAAGGAATTCAGGCGGGTAAAGTAGAGAAGGGAGATGTGGTGGTGATTCGATACGAAGGCCCCAAAGGCGGGCCAGGAATGCGGGAGATGCTCTCGGTCACGGCAGCAATAATGGGTGCCGGCCTTGGTAATGATGTAGCCCTGATTACAGATGGCCGTTTCTCTGGTGGTACGCACGGTTTCGTGATTGGCCACATCACACCGGAAGCCCAGCTTGGAGGTACCATCGCCCTTCTGCGAGATGGAGATACGATTACTATCGATGCAGATAAACGAGTGCTGAAAGTGGAACTGACCGAAAAAGAAATCGAATACCGCCGCAAAAACTGGAAAGCACCGGAATTGAAATACAAAAGCGGGATCCTTTATAAGTATGCTAAAAATGTATCAACGGCGAGTGAGGGGTGTGTGACGGATATTTGAAATTACCTGTGATTTTCATTTATTGCCAATCAACAGATCTGCACTACTATGAACAACACCATCCGGTCCCGCCAAAACAGAACCTTTGATGCAATTGTTGTGGGTACCGGCATCAGCGGGGGATGGGCGGCAAAAGAGCTGTGTGAGAAGGGGCTCAAAACGCTTGTACTGGAACGCGGCAGAATGGTTCGGCACATAGAGGACTATCCCACCATGATGAAACATCCGTGGGAGCTTCCCTACGGTAACCGGCTCACCCACAAAGAGAGAACGGAGATCTATCCCGTTCAAAGCAGAACGGCTTATGCGGTTACACAGGATACGAAGCACTTTTTTGTGAAAGATTCTGAGCATCCCTACATCCAGAAAAAGCCGTTTCTCTGGACAAGGGGTTATCAGGTAGGAGGTCGCTCTCTTACTTGGGGGCGGTGGGCATACCGCCGCGGCGATATCGATTTTGCTGTATATGAACGAGATGGGATTGGCATCGACTGGCCCATTCGTTACGATGATATAAAACCGTGGTACGATCATGTGGAGAGGTACATCGGCGTGAGCGGTAACCGGGATGGCCTGCCGCAGATACCCGATGGCATATTTCTGCCACCCTGGGAGATGAACTGCATCGAGAAACACGTAAAGGAAAAAATTTCCGAACACTATACCGACCGGCAGCTAACCATCGGGCGAACGGCAAATATCACAAAGGCTCACAACGGCCGGGGGCAGTGTATGGCCCGGAATTTATGCCGACGGGGTTGTCCGTACGGGGCCTATTTCAGCAGCAACTCCTCCACGCTTCCGGCTGCCGAGGCCACCGGAAACATGACGCTTCGGCCACACTCCATCGTGCATACCATTTTGTATGATAAGGA
>SLGA01000162.1 GCA_007123985.1 Balneolaceae bacterium
GATCGAGCCCGGTGATGTATTCTGTAACAGGATGCTCTACCTGTAGGCGGGTATTCATCTCGAGAAAGTAGAAATTCATGTGCTTATCAACTAAAAACTCTACTGTACCGGCACCCAGATAGTCGCAGCTGCGTGCTGCAGCTATGGCAGCATCGGCCATTTTCTTTCGAAGATTTTCATTAAGAATAGCTGAAGGGGCTTCTTCAATCACTTTTTGATGGCGCCGCTGAATAGAACATTCTCGCTCAAACATATGAACTATGTTTCCGTGTGAATCAGCGAAAATCTGAAACTCAATGTGTCGTGGTTCCTCGAGATATTTTTCAACAAAAACCCTGTCATCACCAAATGCATTTTTCGCTTCCGATTTTGCTGCTTTCACGCTCTTTTCAAAATCTTCTTCGGTATGAACAATTCTCATACCTTTGCCCCCACCACCGGCTGCTGCTTTTATTAATACCGGGTAGCCAATTTTTTTCGCAATGGCTTTTGCCTCGTCTAAATCGGTTAGATCAGATTCGGTTCCGGGCGGAAACGGTACATTGGCCTTTGCCATGAGTTCTCGCGCGCGGGTTTTATCTCCCATCATTTCAATTGACCGGGGATTAGGACCAATAAAGATCAAACCATTTTTGTGGCATATTTCAGCGAATTGAGCATTTTCACTCAGAAATCCGTAACCGGGATGAATTGCATCGGTTGATGTTTGTTTTGCAGCTTTAATAAGTGCATCCATTCTCAAATAACTTTCAGAAGATGGAGCTTTACCAATATATACAGATTCATCGGCAGCAATTACATGTGGAGCCTGAATATCCGCTTCGGAATAAACCGCGACAGTTTTTAACCCTCTCTCTTTGCAGGTGCGTATAATTCGTAAGGCAATCTCTCCCCTGTTCGCGATAAGTACTTTCTTTATAGCCGGCATCCGTTTGATTAAAAGAGGTTATCCTTGAGCATTTTTGGAGCGAGAGTCCATAGGTTGTCTGTCTCGTTGTCCCAAACATAATGTTCATGCTCGATAAATTTCAACCATAAAATATCACTCATTTTTCTGGTGGCCTCTTTCGTGGGATCATTTTTATAATTTAGCAGGCGAATATCAACCGAACTGATGTGTTTAAGCATTTTCTCATCATTCAGGTTTGGAATAAAATCAACAGGATTATTGAAATAGATATTGTCATCGATCGTATCCCCCAAATGCACGGAGATATCATAATAGCCGCACAAACCAATTACTTTTTGAAAATTGGTTGGGTATTTAAGTGCCATCAGCAGCGAACAGTAAGCACCTATCGCAACTCCGGAGGCAATGATGAACGGATTTGAATTATTATCGGAAATAAATGGCAATAGCTCATCCATTATATATGCCTGGTATTGATTGAATCTTTCAATACGTGCAAGCGGGTCCAAATTTTCGTTCATGAAACTTTCATCAGCGAACGAATCCACGCAAAAAAACTGATTATATCCCTCAGAGATTTGTTCATCCAGTAACTCAAAACCGTTGTGATGTTCCCACTCCTTAAAATTACCGTGAGCTGACGGAAAAAGAATAACGGGGGTCCCCTCTTTTCCATAGATAAGCATTTCCATCTCCTTTCCCATACTTGGACTTTTCCATGACTTGTAGGTTCTCATCATAGTCTCACCATCTGTTATCTATTTTCGATTGAGATAATACTCTTACACTACTTGTAAGATACCTAAAAATATGTGAATGATGTGCTAATTTTAGCAATATACAGGTGGAATTGCATGAAAAAGAGCAGCAGGTTGTTCACCTGAGTTGCATAATCACTTTCGGGAGAATCGTGAACTTTTCAGTTGAATTCAGATAAGCTCTCTGATGAAAAACCTGGTAATCGTTTTCCTCAATTTTGGTGAGAATGCGGCTGTAATTTTCGCGGGCGAGCATAACGGGTAAACGGCTGTCTCTCTGTAGCATAGAAATTCCTTTATCTGCACTATCGTAGTATTTACGAGCTCTTTCGATCTGAAACTTCATCAGTTCAATAAAACCGGCCGACATTTTTCGGGCAAAGAGATCTTCCTCCGTAAGTCCAAACGATTCCAGCTCCTCCTTTGGCAGGTAAATTCTTCCTCTTACCAAGTCTTCGCCAATATCTCTTAAAATATTAGTGAGCTGCATGGCAATTCCAAGATCAACGGCATGATTCAGAGCTTTCGGATCTTCGTAACCAAATATTTCACTTGTCATTAAGCCAACAACTGATGCAACCTTATATGAGTATTCATAAAGTTCATCAAATGTATCATATCTGTTCTTGGATAGATCCATTTTTACACCATCGAGCAGTGTTAAAGGGTGTTCGATGGAGATATTAAATTGATTGAGCACATCAGAGAACGCAAAAAGAACAGGATCTTTGTGCTCAACTCCTCTGTAGGTACTTATCAGTTTAACACGAAATGCTTCAAGACGATTAACGACTTGTTCGTCTGTAATTTTCTTTTTTTGAACCAAATCTTCAGCTTCGTCTACAAGATCATCGAGATACCTGCATAAACCATAGATTGCAAATATGCTCCTTTGCTTCTCAAGTGGCAGAAACCTCGTTGCCATGTAGAATGTTTTTGCATGTGTTCTGGTGATGGATCTGCAGTGAGCGTAGGCCATCCTCAGATGAGCATCGTCAATTTCAGAGATTACCGCTCTATGAAAATTGGATTTCTCATAAATAGGTCGGATAAAGCTGTATGGTATTTTCAGAAGATTGGTCATTGAAAGTAACTTAATTCATTTTAATAAATGTTTAAGTACTCTCAAATAGTTCCTTATAAATTAATATTTAGGCTATAAACTTTTTTTTCTTTTATTTTAGATTCAATTTTTGATAATTGAATTGTGCTTCGAAATAAGACAGGAACTGTAATCGGTTTTATAATATTAACTTAATTCATTGCGCAAGAATTGATAACACCATTTACACATAACTAAAATTTAAGTTATTTTACCTTCTTCGTGTTAACTCCAGCCTCTCGTTAACATACAGTTGGGCAATTTTTCAAATTACATGATAACAGAATAATGAAAATCAGAAATAAGAAAATAACCATTTACGAAGTTGCTCAGAGAGCAGGTGTTGCAATATCAACAGTTTCAAGGGTGCTAAATAATTCACCAAATGTAGCGGAAAAAACAAAAAACAAGGTGAATGAAGCCATTGCCGAACTGAATTTCAGGCCCCAGGTAAGTGCCCGTAAACTTGCAAGCCGAGAACCACAGATGTTGGCAATCGCTGTGCCCTCTTTTACCACACCTTACTTCAATGAAGTGTTGAAAGGCGTAAAAGATGAAATTAAGGAGATGGATCTTGATATTTTGATCTACAATACCGGTTCTAAAAACCCAAATGAAGGGATCGAAAACTTTTTCTACAGAGGTACTGCAGATACTGTAATAACAATCAGTATTGAAATAACAGAAGCTGTACACAATCATCTTCAGGCATCACAGGTTCCCACTGTTTTGATCGGAAGTTCTCATCCTGCCTACGATTATTTTGAATTCAATAACCGAAAAGGTGGCTTCCTTGCAGGTGAACACCTGATTAAGCAAGGATATCAGCGGCTTGGCATGATTCGGCCTGCTATTAATACACGTTCATCAGCAGAACGCGAACAGGGATTTATTGAAGCACTCCGTGAATTTAAAATGCCTATCGAAAAGAAATTTTTTGTGTCGGGCGATAGTACAAAACACGCCGGGTATACCGAAGAGGCCGGTTTTGAGGCTATTTATAAGTACGATGAAATGGGCGAATTTCCCGATGCGATTTTCTGCAGTAACGATACTCAGGCAATTGGCGCATACCATGCCCTCAATAAGCTTGGTTTACGAATACCGGAAGATATTGGAATCATGGGCTACGATAACATCAAATTTACCAAGTATCTCGATCTTACAACGGTTGATCAGCGGATGTATTCAGTTGGTGTATCTGCAACCAAGCGACTGGCCGAAATTATTCGTTCTGAAACGGATACAAAAGTACAGTCCACAATCGATCCCATTTTGGTAGCCCGCGATTCCACTAAAAAGCGCGGATCCTGATCAATATGCATCAAAAAGAAGTTTTACAGCACTGCATTACTGATACAAAATTTAGAATTAAAGGAAAACCGTTTTACAAGGGAAAAGTACGGAATGTATATACCCTGAATGACGATACACTCGGTATCGTTGTGACCGATCGGATCTCCGCTTTTGACCATATTATGAAGGAAGCCATACCTTTTAAAGGTCAAATTCTGAATCAGCTTTCAGCTTTTGCTTTTGGCAAAGTAGAAGATATTCTGCCCGTTCACCTGGTGGATGTACCTCATCCAAATGTAACCATCGCGAAAAAATGTACACCGATACCCATTGAGGTTGTAGTGCGAGGCTATCTTACAGGACATGCCTGGAGAGTATATAAAAACGGGGGCAGAGTATTGTGTGGTGTGAATTTACCGGATGGCATGAAGGAACATCAGAGGTTTGATAAACCAATTCTTACACCGGCAACAAAAGCAACTGAAGGGCATGATGAAGATATATCAGAACGGGATATTCTAAGCAGGGGTATTGTGGAACCACAGTTGTGGGAAAAGATTAAAGACTCAGCTTTTAAATTATTTGAACGGGGAACTGAGGTAGCAGCGAAGCGAGGTTTAATTTTGGTTGATACCAAGTATGAAATGGGACTTTACAAGGGTGAGCTTACACTCATTGATGAAGTTCATACATCAGATTCTTCCAGGTACTTTTATAGTGAAGGCTATGAAACACGCCTGAGTGAAGGTAAACAGCAACGCCAGCTCTCTAAAGAGTTTTTAAGGGAGTGGCTGATGGATAAAGGGTTTCAGGGGCTTGAGGGACAAACTCAGCCATCTCTACCGGATTCATTTCGATGGAGTATCTACCAGCGTTATGCCGAACTCTTTGAAACGCTCACGGGTGAGCTCTTTAAACCAAGACAGACAAAAGATATAGACGCTGAGCTTGAACAACTGTTTACAGACTATTTGTAGCTAAGAAACTCTCCTCTACTCAAGATGTTACATTTTTTACTCAATAATGAGTGAAATTGCGTCCATTTCGCTGTTCCAGGTAGAATCCGATTCAAAAGTTCTTCCCATTGCTCTGAACTGCCTTACAAATCTGCGCTTAGTAACACTTGGCGCAAATTGCCCATACTCAATCAAGAACAAGCGCTCTGTTTTCGGGTCGTGATAGACAAAATTCACAAAAGGACCTCCCATAAAATCGTTGGTCATTGTCCAGGTTCCAAGAGTTTCAAAAGCTGTAATATGATCGTCTCGTTCGAACTGATTAGTGATTACTTTTCTGGGGCTTCTGTACTCAGTTGTTATGAAAGAAGCGTCTCTTTCTCCCCTCATGTATCTCTCAAGTAATGAATCGCGGGTAGCATTAATCCATTCATAGTCTATAAAATCGCTATCGGCTACTCCATCCTTCCACCAAGCCATAATCCAGCGATCATTATCCGGTAAATAGCGGCGAAATACAGCGACATTATCTTCTTTAATCGTCCAAACGTAATCGTGCTGCATACGAACTTTCCACCCGTAATTCTCCCATAGTGAATCATTGATGGCAAATTGTTCGCCACGCCGATACACTTCTCTCGTTCTTCTTTCGAATTCAACTTCAAGCAGATTATCAACAAGTGATCGCTCCGAATTGATGATTTTGTCAGCAAGTGTATCATCATCTGTAGAAGTAAGGAGTAAAGTCCACTGATCTCGAACCCAGCGATCTCTGAGCGGAAATGCGAAGCTATCGCCTTGTCTTACACGTTCTTCCACATCATCACTAAGAATTGCCCGAATGAGGTTTGCAACATTGTTATTGTCATCAAGCGGTGAAGCAAAAATCAAATTCTTATATCGCCTTAAATCATCCAGTTCGGCATTGGTGCTAAAATCACGAAATATTAAACGATAAGTTGGTTCATAACCAGGCAGTGTTTCAATACCTTTTCCAAATGTTTCTTCAAGAGCAAGTGCTGTTTCACTATTCCACATGGTTGAATCCATAACTACGATTACTTCGTCAATACCCCCTATCGACATGGGCCTGTAATCACTATCACAGGCAACGGTTACGAAGAGCATGAGTGCTATCAACACGGAAAACGTAAATCTCATAATAAAAGCGGGTTATTTTTCTTTTTTACCATATTTAAGTTCGTTCACGAATGAAAGAACGTTCTCCATCCAGTCATTATTTGGATAATTATTTCGGATGGTATCAATCAACGCACTGCCAACAATAAATCCGTCTACTTGTTTTGCGATAACAGCGGCATCTTCATGATTTTTAATTCCAAACCCTACGAGTTTGGGATTCTTTATTACATTTTTGTTTACCCTGCCGATGAACCGATCCACCGATTTTGCAACTTCTTCTCCTTTTCTGGCACCTGTTACACCTGTTACGGAAACACAATAAACGAAGCCGGAACTCATGCTGTCTACTTTTTTCATCCGCTCATCAGTTGAATTTGGTGCAACAAGATAAATGATGTCAAGGTTATTTTTTTCAGCTAACTCAGCAATTACAGCTGATTCTTCCGGCGGAAGGTCAGGCAGAATCAAACCATCTGCACCACAATCGGCTGCATCTCTGCAAAATTTTTCAATTCCGTATTTTAAAATCGGGTTTATGTATCCCATCAAAATGATCGGAATTTCAGAAGCCTTCCGAATCTCCTTCACCATCTCAAATATCTTCTTCATAGTTATTCCATTCGAAATTGCCACATTACTGGCATACTGAATGGTTGGCCCGTCTGCAAGAGGATCACTAAAAGGCATGCCCAGTTCAATGATATCTGCACCGTTTTTTTCAAAACCAAGTACTAAATCAACGGTAGAATCCGGGTCTGGGAAACCGGCTGTGATAAATAGTGACATGATTTTTGAAGCATCTTTTCGACCTTCAAAAAGTGAGGTGATTCTGCTTTTTTGCGTGGTGATCAAAATTATACAGTTAAGTAGTTTTTAGAATTATTGCTTTTCTATCATCAAAAGCATTGAAAAGGTATGTAAATGAGAGCAATTATCACACCGGCTTTACAATGATTTGACAATGAGTGTTTATGAGAACCACTCGGATATCGTTTTCATATCTTTATCGCCCCTGCCCGAACAATTTACCACCACAATCTCGTCTGATTGTGTTAAGGGCATTAAGGTCTCGAGGTAGGCAAAAGCATGTGCTGTTTCAATTGCAGGAATAATGCCCTCTTTTTCGGAGATTCTCTTAACTGCATCCATCGCCTGCCGATCGGTTACCCCAAAATAATGAACCCGTTTTGTGTCAAACAGATATGAATGCTCTGGGCCAATTCCGGGATAATCCAGCCCCGCTGAAATTGAGTGTGCAAGCTGCACCTGGCCTTCGCTGTCGTGCAGCAGATAGCTTAATGAGCCATGAAGCACTCCAGGCGTACCAATTGTGAGGGTTGCTGCGGTTTGATCGGTATCTGCTCCCAAACCGGCCGCTTCAATTCCAATCATTTTAACATCTTCATTTTCGATAAATGGATAAAAGAAACCGATGGCATTACTGCCGCCACCTACACATGCTACCAGATAATCAGGAAGACGTCCTTCAACCTGTTTTAACTGCTCTTTGGTTTCTTCGCCTATAACCCTGTGAAAATTTCTCGTCATTACCGGGTAGGGATGTGGCCCCACAACCGAACCTATAATATAGAATGTATTCTCAACATTGGTTACCCAATCGCGAATAGCTTCATTCGTGGCATCTTTAAGGGTTTGTGATCCACTCGTTACCGATCGAACTTCAGCCCCAAGGAGCCTCATTCTGTCAACATTCAGCTTCTGGCGTTCCATGTCTTCGGCGCCCATGTAGATTACACACTCAAAACCAAATTTCGCACAGGCTGTAGCGGTGGCTACTCCATGCTGGCCCGCTCCCGTTTCAGCAATGATGCGGGTTTTTCCCATATTGCGCGCAAGTAACAGCTGGCCGATGGCATTATTTATTTTGTGCGCTCCGGTGTGGCAGAGATCTTCTCGCTTGAAATAGATCTTTCCTTTGCCATAATGCTCAGTAAGCCGGTTTGCAAAGGTTAACTTTGTAGGCCTGCCAACGTACTCCTTTAGCAAATCATGGTACTCTTTCTGGAAAAGCGGGTCATGAAGTGATTCTTCATAAGCAATCTCAAGTTCTTCGAGAGCCGGAATTAAAATTTCGGGAACAAATTTGCCCCCATATTTGCCAAAGTAACCCTGTTTTGTTGGTGCTGTGTATTTCATTGTTTTAGTCTTGAGTCTCAAGTCTTGAGTCTTGAGGACGTTCTCACGACTCAAGGCTCAAGACTTATATCTAATTATAATTCCTGTTCTTCCCAGATTTCTCGCATTAGATCGAAAAATTGCTCCATTTTATCAAAATCTTTGAGGCCGGGTGATTCTTCAAGACCGCTTGAAAGATCCACAGCTGTGGGACTGACAATTTCTATCGCTTCTTTAATGTTATCAACTTTCAAACCTCCAGAAAGAAAAAAAGGCTTTTCGTCCGTCACATCATGAAGCAGTTTCCAATCGAAAACCATTCCGGTACCACCCCACTGGCCGTTAGTTTTGGTATCGAACAGAAAATAATCTGTTACAGAATGATACGCTTCCATTTTTATTTTTATGTCATCAGGAGATGATTCTGCGTTAATATGAATGGCTTTAATAACGGGCAAATCTACCAGATCACAATATTCTGGTGATTCATTTCCGTGAAGCTGAACCAGGTCGATACCGGTTTGCTTTGCAATACTGTTTACATCATCCAGCGGCTGATTTACAAAAACCCCAACCTTTTCAGGGCCTTCAATCCAGTTAATAATCGCTCCTGCTTTGGCCGGTTCCACATATCGCGGACTTCCATCATAAAAGATAAAACCGAGGTAGTCGGCCAGTGCCCCGGATGCAAAGCGGGCATCTTCAAGTGTTGTGAGGCCGCAGATTTTTACTTTTGTTCTCTTTTCTGATTCTGTGTACATGAATTAGGTTTTACTATAAATTTCTGAGAGATCCTGAGATTTTTGAATAAAGTCTCTCAAAGAGTTTCCAATATCCGATTGTCGCATAAAGTGCTCACCAATCAATGCAGAATGTATACCGTTCTTCCAGAGTACAAGCATATCTTCCGGTTTATGAATTCCGCTTTCAGAAACTCGAACAATACCAGGTGGTGCTTTGGATAGAATATCTACACCGCGATGCAGATCTACTTCAAACGTGGATAGATTACGATTATTGACACCTACAATATTAACTTTATCCCAATTGAGTTCGATAAATTCATTTTCGGTATAGCACTCAACAAGAGCCTGTACACCAAATTCGTTCGCAGCAGCAATTAATTCCGAAAGGTGCCTGCCTTCGTACATACTTACAATCAGCAAAACCGCATCAGCCCCAAAAGCCCGAGCCTCTTTTATCTGATAGGGATCAATAATAAAGTCTTTCCTCAGTAATGGTATAGAGCTGATATCCCGAATTATTTTAAGGTACTCCAAAGATCCTTTGAAGAATGGCTCATCTGTAAGCACAGAAATAGCAGAAGCACCACCCTCAATGTATTGCTCAGCAATTTTTAGCGGATCAAAATCTTCGCGGATGATTCCTTTCGAAGGAGATGCCTTTTTTACTTCCGCAATAATGGATACAAACCGGTTGCTTTTAAGTGCACCCGAAAAACTTCTGATTTCACTATCATAATGATCGATTGACTCAAGATCTCGCAGCGAAATTTCACGTTTTCGCTTTTTGAGATCATCAGTGGTTTGCAAAACTATTTTTTCCAGAATACCCATTATCTAAAACTCACCCGATATTTTTTGAGATTCATCTATAAATAAATTTAGTTTTCGCAATGCCTCCCCACTATCGATGCTCTTCACCGCCATTTCGCGGGCAATTTCGAGATTATCCGTTATATTTGAGACACGAATTCCAAATGCGGCATTCATTTCTACTATATTTCTCTGAGCTTCGGTTGAAGTACCATTAAGAATGCGCTTAATGATTTCAGCATTGTCTGCAGCATCCCCCCCTTTCAGCAAATCCAAATCAACTTTAGTATAACCAAGCGATTCCGGATCGAATGTAATTGAATTGCCTGTAACTCTGTTTTCCAATTCAAAAATTTCGCATTGTGAAGAGAGGCTTACTTCATCCAGTCCATCGTGAGAGTTCACAGAGTATGCATTTTCAGTGTGCAGATTTCCAAGAATCTGGATCATTATCCCTGCAGAATCCTTGCTGAACGCCCCCACGAATTGGTGTTTCACATCAGCCGGGTTCAAAAGCGGCCCAAGCATATTAAAAAAGGTGCGCATTTTAAGGGCACGCCGTGCAGGCATTACATAACGAAGTGCCGGATGAAAATTAGGTGCAAACATAAACGCCATTCCGGTTTCGTTGAACAGTTTTTCAACTTCCTCTTTATGGAGATTAGGAACGGCGCCAAGGCTTTCAAGCACATCATAACTGCCGCTTTTGCTGGAGACGCTTCGGTTGCCATGTTTAAGAACCGGAACTCCGGCACCTGCCACCACAAACATGGCTGCTGTTGAAATATTAAATGTTCCTGATTTATCCCCACCGGTTCCGCAGAGATCAACAGCGTTCGTAGTATCAACCTCCACTTTTACAGCATGATCTCGCATCACTTTAACGAATGATGTCAGTTCTTCAACAGTTTCCCCTTTCATTCTCATGGAGATTAAAAACCCGGCAACTTCTTCGCTGGAGATATCTCCGTTTAAAATCAGCTTTAATGCTGCGGACGCTTCTTCATCAGTTAGATTTTCTGATCTCGAAATTTTCTCTAATATATCTGTAAACAATTGAGCCACTTTGTTTTGGTTGATTTAAATATTTATACTAATGTATAGTTCAGCTTAAGCCAGTTTTTTACGATTTTCGGGCCTTCTACAGTTAAAATGCTTTCGGGATGAAATTGAATTCCTTCAATGGGAAAAACTTTGTGGCGAACTCCCATAATCACACCGTCTGCTGTCTTAGCGCTCACTTCGAGAGAATCGGGAACTGTATCGGGCTGAAGTGCAAGAGAGTGGTAACGCGTAGCCGTAAAATTATCTTCAACATCCTCAAAAAGTGTTTTCCCATCATGCAGAATCTGTGATGTTTTTCCATGCATCAGGCTGGGTGCATGCACCACTTTTGCACCAAACACCTGCCCTATTGCCTGGTGCCCGAGGCAGACTCCCATTATCGGAATTTCTGAGCCAAGTTGACGAATAATAGCCTCTGTAATTCCAGCATTTTCCGGCCTTCCCGGACCCGGTGAAATCAGTATTTTGTCTGGATTCAACTTCCGGATTTCATCTATTGTGATGGCATCATTTCGCACCACTTTATACCTATCCGTTACTGATCCAACAATGTGAACC
>SLGA01000130.1 GCA_007123985.1 Balneolaceae bacterium
CGACAGGAGATGATTTTCTGGCCAAAGTATGCATCGATTGGGAAAAGGAAGCACTAAAAGCGCAAGAGTTGGAAGTTCGTGTGGCAATTCCCAGGATAGGAATTGTGCTTGAAGAGGATGGTGGTGTGGCAGAAAAAATGTTACTCCCATTCAAACTATTTGTGGGTGGGCCAATTGGTTCAGGCAATCAATATGTTCCTTGGATTCACATGAAAGATCTTTGCAATGCAATACTCTATCCTATTGAGAATAGTGAATTCTCGGGTCCATATAACGCCTGCGGACCAAATCCGGCTACAATGAATGAGCTTGCAAAAAAAATGGGATTGGTTTTGGGCAGACCTTCTATTTTCAGAGTTCCGGAATTTGTTCTTAATGTAGCTTTAGGAGAGGCTGCACAACCGGTTTTAAGCAGCCTGAATGTGAAGCCAAAAGTGCTTGAAGTTTCTGGCTTTGAGTTTGCATTCCCTGATCTTGAAGAAGCCCTTGCAGATATCCTTTAACGTGAGTTCGAGATAAAACATTAAAAATTGAACCAAAAAATCCCTTCCTTAATAAGGAGGGGAGACTCTATTCTGGTCTCTGATGTCGAACTCACATTACGTTAGATCAGAAAAGCACATTATGGAGAACTTTCTCTTCGGGTGAAATGAATAGTCCAGCACTGCAGGCCGTCTCTTGTTTGGGTGATGATCTCTTTGTTCCCGTCTCCGAAGAAATCTACAATCAGAGGGTGCCTCATTCCGGTAGTAGGTAGTTCCCCGTGCCTCTCACCACTTAAAATATCCCATGCATATAACCTGCCGAAATCAGCAAGAGCTACAATGTCTTCACGATTATCACTATTGATGTCTGTAATAACCGGTGAAAAATGATCGGCGGAAGGTTGGCCGAGAGATTGAGTAAAGTGCAGCTCTCCGTCTGAACCATACAGAAAGATGGATCCGTTGGATGATTGCAACAGAACAAAATCATCCCGGAAAAGCCCTTCATCTCCTCGTAGCATAACTGAATGTGAAGCAGGTGTGGAGTTCAGGCTGCTGTTTGATACCGGCAAGGACTGCACATAAAGTGAATCGGAACGGTGAGTGGTTGAGAATTCATCAGAAAAAAGTGCAGATGTCCCGATACTATATACATTTCCGTCGTACCCTGAGGCAACAATATGATTACGAAATGCAGCCGGGGACCCGCTGATTTGTGTAGATAAAAAGACCGGAAACCCATTTCTTCGCTGCCCGTTGATATTCCATGCATGGAGCGCATTTTCTGCAATTACAAACAGCGACTGCTGCCCGGAAACTTCGCTGATAAACGGCCGAGAACGCACGGTGGCATTGGTGCTTTGAGGCCAGCCATTAATTGCCTGTCCACGGGCATTCAGTATATGTACACGGCGGTCTGCAGTGGCAAGTATCATTTCAGCTACACCGTTGCCGGTAATGTCCATTACGGTTAGCGGTGTGGTGATAGCTTCACCAAGCTGAACCGGGAAATTTGGCAAAATTTCACCTTCACGATTCCATGCATAAACTTTATCGCCGGCCGCCTGCATGATGATGTTTTGATTATTTCCGTACCAGTCATAAATCACGGGCGATCCAATCGGCACGTCTGTTTCCGTATCGGCTTGTAGTACAAGCGTGCCGTCTGTTGCGAGAACGTAAACAAAACCGTCATCCGCAGAGAAGATCACTTCATTTCGGGAACTTCCTGTTATATCGGCCAGAACTGCTTTTCCGGTGATATCTGCACCGCCAAGAGGAAACACCCACTCATCGCGGAATGGGCGTTCGGTGCGTTCCTGTTCAAAATTGGTTAACTGAACCAGCAGACTTTGCCCATTTTCGCTGAGCTGAGTAGTTGCCACAAACCGATCGAACTGCCCGAGAACAGTGCCTACATAATTTTGCGGATAAAGCCAGGGCTGTACATATCTTCCAAACCTGCCGGCATCAACATAGGTAATTGAACTTAATGATGACGAAAAAGACTGCCTGATTTTTTGGTAGTCATCATCAAAAAACATAACTCTTCGTCGCTCAGCGTCGCCGCCAACGCTTTCTGCCAGTCCGTTTCGTTGTGCAATAGCTGCAACTCTGTCGTACAGGGTAATATAAAAATCAGTATTGGGATATAGTTCAGACCCAAAAAGTTTCCCGATGATTGTGCTATTAATGAAATAAGTCTGATCGTTCCGAATAGCCAAACCTTCTTCCGAAAGCTCATCGAATACTGATTTTATTCTGTTTAAATTCTGAAGAGAACGAAGGTATAGATATTCGCTGGTGCTGGCCGGTCCGGAGTCTGCAAAAGAAACAAAAGCAACTTCATTTCCCAGGTATTGTCTAAGTTCGCGGATTAGGGTTTGGTTTGAATTGAGGTAATTATCTGTATCCGTTTCTGATTCAAACTCGTCAAGGTTGATGTTTACAGGAGAGGACCGAAATATGGAAAACGAGGCGGCGTTTATCGGTATATATCTGTCAAGAGTAAATCCGGAGGCCGCTGAAGAATAGAGGGTTACAAGGTTTGATTTTTCGGTATCAAGCTCTATTTCACCGGTGAATTGCCAGTTCCATTCCTGCCCATCAATTTGTTGAAACTGAAAAGAAGCTGCATTTGTGCCTCTGAAAATATCATACAAAAATGGCCTGTAGGTAACCTGTGCAATTTGCCTTGTTAAAAGATCAAGGCCGGGAGTGTTAAAAATTACGGAGCCGGGTGATGCCTGCTCACGGGTTACACCCGCTGTTTCTTCCCTGCCATACATGGTGCGAATCATGCTTTCAATGGCTCTGCTCGATTCTGAAAATATCGTATAACTGTCAAATTCAGCGATGAAGATAATACGATCCGAAAAGAATAGCTTTTCAATGGTGAACCCCAAAAAATCATAATTTTTTTGCTCGAATTCCGGCTGATAGTTGCCGGTTAAATAATTCAAAAGCCCGGGCTTGGTTTGCGTTATCCAGGCGGGCTGCCAGTCGTTCGAGGTATCCGGATAGAGCAGCATAGCCTCTACGGTAACCAATTCTTCACTGCTGCTCTGAATTGTGGAAACTAACTGAAATGCTGTTGGGCTTATATCGTCAAACAACGGGATGACGGGTGAAGAGAGCAGCTCGTCGAGGGTGGTGTTGGCTTCTGGAACTATTACAAACAGAGTTGAGCCGGGAATAAAATCAGACCAGTGATCTACCGTCGGTTTACCACATCCCCATAAAAGAAGTACAACAAGCAGAATGAATGAACTAATTGCGCGTTTCGAATGATTGATTATCACTGAATTCCGAATAATATGTTTGTTAGGGATTGGTTATAACCATAGCTTAACGATCCTTTACAGTTTTGTTCCAAACTGTAAACCTGTCAAGGTAAAAACTTTTTGATAAATGAGTTTTCTTAATCCGCTTTTTTTATTTGATCTCTTAACGGTTGCTGTGCCTCTATTGATATATCTGCTGAATATCAAAAAGCCCAAAAGAATTCAGTTTTCTACACTGGCCTTTTTCGAATCGCTTAAAACCACAGCTCTAAAACGGATTAAAATCAAAAGATGGCTTTTATTGGCAGTGCGTTGCCTTGCAATTATAGTTTTGGTTGTGGCGGCTTCAAGGCCGTTTATGCCTCCAGAATTTAACTGGATTAGCAACCAGGAACCAAGGATGATTGGCGTACTTATAGATAATAGTCCGTCGATGGAGCGGGTTGACAGAAACGGCCCCTATTACGAACAAGCTCTGAGCCTTGCACGTGATTTGATAGCTCTAACCGAAAACAACGACAGGACTGTACTAAATGTAACAAACGGAGAGTCGCTGAATTTACCACCTCTAACCAAACAGGCAGCGGAACGCAGACTTGGAGAGATTGAAATTGCAAACGCGGGCAACTATCTCAAAGAACGTGTTGATGCCTTTCGGAATCAATTTGAGTCAACCGGAATGAGCAACTCTGTGCTCTATATTATTTCAGACGCACAGGAAAGTCAGTTTTCAAAGCTTTTGGAGGATGAATCTGATGAGTTCGAAAACCTTCGCGTGCAAGTTTTAAATGTGGGTGATTCTCAAACCATAAACGTTGGGTTTGAACAGGTAGCGATAGAAATGGGAGGGATTGAGGAGGCATCGTCCGTACAAATTCGCGCTGAATTACGAAATTTCGGAGACGGTGATGCGAACAATATTTCACTGAGCTTGCTGATTGAAGATGAACTCATTGCACAACAAACATTAAACATTGAGCGTGATGCTCTTCATGATGTGGTTTTTGATTTACCGATACCCAATAACAGCAGAAATATTGCCGCCGAACTCTTAATTGAGGGAGACGAGCTTTCGTTTGATAACCGATATTACGCAGCAATACAGCTGCCTGAAAAAAGAGAAATTCTTGTTCTGAATGAGCCGGGAGCTTCGCGAAGCATGCAATCCTATCTCACTCCGCTTCTGCAGGCTGCAGCTGAGGAATCGAACAGGTTTGAGTTTCGATTTCAAACACCTGATGCCATCCAGGTAGCTGATATTTTTCAATATGATGCGGTTATTCTCGACGGGATCCGAAATATTCCGGATTTTTTAAGCCAGTCTTTGCTCGAACATGTACAGGCCGGTGCAGGGCTCCTGTTATTGCCGGCAGCAGATGGTAGTGTAACAGGTTACAACCGGTTGCTGAGTTTCAGCGGATCCGGCAGCTACACAAATGTAACAGGCAGCTACGGTTCATTCAATCCAATCGACAGGATGGCTCCGCCTGCAGAAGGCCACCCCATTCTCGATATGATATTTGATAAACAGGAGGATGAAGAGATCAGGCTGAATGTGCCTGAGATTTTCTATTATTATGAAATTGATACCCGGGACCGCGGCGCTGATGTTACCATTCTCCGCACAACAACCGGCCGGCCGCTTCTGAGTGAGGCGCGCGTTGGTAGCGGCAGATTTATTTACTCAGCACTTGGAAGTGATCCGGGGTGGTCTAATTTTCCGATCAAACCGTTTTTCGCGCCCCTCATGTATCGAACTATTGATTATCTTGTACAGGGTGAAGGAGCAGTTATTCGCGATCATACACTTGGTGAGCCATTTCGCGCAATGCCGGGAACCGGTTTTGATAACGCCGAACTCGAAATAGCAGGCGAAACGATCCTGCCGGAAATACGCCAGACATTTCGGGGGGCTGAAATCACCTATCCGGCGATTGAGTGGACGCCGGGCTGGCTGAAGATTCATTCGGGTGAAAACAGCCTTCTTTTTTCAGTTAACCAGCATGCAATGGAATCGGCGTTGGATGCGTTATCTTCTACAGACCTTGAGGAATCACTCGCCGGTAAATTTGAACAGGTTGCGGTATCCCGAGTAGTTGAGGATGCATCCGGCTTTCTCGCAGAACTTGAAATGGCCTCTTTCGGCCGCGAAATCTGGTATTGGTTTGTTTTAATGGGTATCCTTTTGTTACTATTAGAGTCAATAATCTCCCGACATTATAAAGCTGAAACAATTGAATGAGCCTCTCAACTGATATATACAGTCTATTTGTTTTGCTTCTGGCGCTTTTTACTATAGGCTCCACTTTCTTAGCAGCATACACAGTTGCGAATGCGTTCAGGCTGAGGAACATACGTATCAGCTGGAAATCGGGTAAATTTGCTGGTTACCCTCTCTTTTCAACTCTTTTTCTTGCGTTTTCGATTGTTGTTACTGTGTTGGTTTTTGTTAATCAAATTGAGCAATACTATACCATAATGGGATGTTACGTATGGATGGGAGCTTCGTGGTTTGTTTCCAGTTACTTTACATCGAAAGCATACATTACCGATCACGGGATTGTTAAAAACATAAACGATCCCTCCCAAACCATTGCGTGGCACCAGATCAACGATTACGTAGAAAAACCCTCTTCCAAAGGTTCTGATTACGTTTTTATCTACCAGGAGCAGACCGAATCTATGCTTAGCAAGCGATTAATCCGGCTCGAACTCTTTGTGCCGGACAGAAAAACCGGTAAATTTGATAAGATTGTTGCTCTGAAGATTGGCAAAATCATGACACCTGTAGCAGATTCATCGTTCGATTTTAAAGCGTTTGAATAACTATTTTCAATTTTACCAAACTCTAATTTGTTAGAAGATTTAAGAAAACCATCTCTTGAGAAGGAACGTGCAGTATTAATCGGGCTTTTTGGCCCCGATGTGCCCAGGGGGCTTGCGGAAGAATATATCGACGAACTGATGTTGCTGAGTGATACTGCCGGCGCTAAAACCGTTGAAAAAATATTGCAAAACCGCCCGCACCCCGACCCAACTACATTTGTTGGTAAAGGCAAATTGAACGAGCTGAAACAGATAGTTGCCGAAAAAAATGCTGATATACTTATTTTCGATGATGATTTATCATCCACACAGATCCGTAACATCGAGAAGGTAACGAAAGTTAAAGTGCTCGACCGAAGCGGTTTAATCTTAGATATATTTGCATCGCGTGCTAAAACAGCAGCCGCAAAAACTCAGGTTGAACTTGCTCAGCTGCAGTATCTGTTGCCGCGTCTAACCAGGTTCTGGACACACCTCTCCCGCCAGAAAGGAGGTATTGGTACTAAGGGTCCCGGTGAAACTCAAATTGAGACCGACAGACGTCTTATTGGAAAGCGTATTTCAACGCTCAAGGAGAAACTCGATAAACTCGATAAACAACGAACTACTCAGCGAAAAGGCCGCGAAAGCAATGTCCGCGTTGCACTTGTTGGTTATACAAATGCGGGTAAATCAACTTTAATGAATGCACTTGTTGAGGCAGATGTTTTTGCAGAGGACAGGCTTTTTGCCACACTCGATTCAACCGTGCGCCGTTTCGAGATGGAAAACCACGAAGTGCTTCTATCGGATACAGTTGGCTTTATCAGAAAACTACCGCATCATCTCATTGAGAGTTTCAAGTCTACACTTGATGAAGTTCGGGATGCCGACATTCTGTTGCACGTTGTGGATGCATCAAGCAATATGATTGATGATTACATCTCTATAGTTAAAGATACACTCGAAGAACTTGAGATTAAGGATTACAAAACCATTTTGGTTCTCAACAAAGTAGATAAACTGAAGCCAGAGGAAGTTATGGAGCGGCAAAAAGAGTATCCAGGTGCGCTTTTTGTATCGGCTGCGCGGGGTATAGGGCTAACAAAGCTCGAAGAACGCCTCGAAAAACTTATTGAAGAAGATTATGTTACTTTTTCTTACAATGTACCGTTATCACACTATAAAGCGGTGGCTTTTCTGCACGAAACGGCCAATGTAACCAGCGAAAAATTTGAAGATAATTTTGTAGTCATAGAAGGAAGTGCAGCAAAAGCTGATCAAAAACGTTTTGAGGCAATACTTTCAGAAATAAACCCTATAGAACAGGTGTAAATGTTAGCCAGAAATCTTCTAAACATCGAATTTAAGCCGTTACGGCCGGATAGTCCTGTATCCATGGCTCTTGCCAAAATGGATGCATGGCAATCTTCAAGTATACCGGTAGTGGAGATGGTTACCAACGCATGCGTTGGGCACATTCTTTTTGACGATATTGCCGGATTTGCAGATGAGCGTACACCTATTTCGGAAGCTGAAATCAAAAACCCGATATATGTCAATGAAAATCAGCATGTTTTCGAAGTTGCCAGGCTGATGTTGCAGCACGAGGTCAGATTGCTCTCTGTAGTGGATGAAGCCGGAATATATCTCGGTATTATCGAAAAGAAGCAGGTTTTGGAGGCGCTCTCAAATATGCTGAATGTTGGTACAGCCGGTTCGGTAATTACCGTTCAGATGTTTAAAGCAGATTTCACACTGGCAGAACTGGTACACCTGATCGAAACAGAAGATGCAAAAATTTTGGGCTTAACTGTTGAACAACCTGATCAGAATGATTCCATAATTCGTATCTCCATAAAGTTAAGCCTCAATGATACATCAGCCATTGTCTCATCGTTGCAGCGCCACGGCTACCTCACTACCACTGAAAACAGAAACGATATCTATCAGATGGATCTGACTTCAAGAGCAGACGAATTGATGCGCTATCTCGATCTGTAAAATCCTGAAATTGAAAAGGTTTTTCGGGAACAATAGTGCGTGAGTTGATATATTTGATAGGATGTTTTCACCATCATTTTCACAGACCGAATGATTCATGAGCCGTAATCTCACTTTTATTTTTGTTGCAGTTATTTCCCTGTTTTTTTCTGAAGCCTTTGCTCAATCTCATCAGGATTCATACAGCAGGAACTTTCAGACCGGACTGGACCTCTTTGAGCGTGGTCTTTACTCTGAAGCAATTCCATTTTTTACGAGTGCAAAAGAGAGCAGTGAAAACGAAATAAACAAAGAAACCGCTGATTTCTACATCGTTCGTGCATACACACAGATTGATTCCTCCGGCACCGATATTCATGTAGATCGGTTTGTGCAGGTGTATCCCGGCAGCAACAGGGTAGCTGTTTTACTTCGTGAGGTGGCAGAGCAGCATTTGGATCGGGGAGAGTACGCGTATGCAATCCGAAGAATGGACCAGGCGCTCAATTATCCGCAATCGTACATGGAGCGTGCTGAGTTATACTACAATCTTGGCGAAACAGCTGCAGAAAGTGGTGATTTCGATCTTGCAAGAAGATATTTTTTGAATCTCTCCGATGAACACCGCAGAAGTATATGGTCTCCGGCAGCTCTCTACTCCAGAGGGCGCCTCTACCTCGAAGAAGAGCGCTTTACCGAATCAGCCGAGGCTTTTGAACTGTTGCGGGAGCGTCATCCAAATACGGCAATGGCTCGTCGTATTGGTACCGCATTAGGAGAATCGTACTATCAGCAGCGAAAATATGAAGAAGCTATCCAGGCGTTTCGGGAAGCTGTTCCCTATCTGGATGAAGAAAACCGGACCAAAGCCTATTACCTGATTGCTGAAAGCTACAATGCCATAAACGCATATTCTGATGCAACAAGGTACTATCGTGAATTTCTGAGGCGCGTGGATGACCCTCATGAAGCACGGATTGCACATTACGGTCTGGGTTGGGTATTTCATAAGCAAGATATTTTTCACTGGGCAGCACGCTCATTCGATGAGGCATCATCCGGGGATGATGATGTGGCGCGCCGGGCACTTTACTATAAAGCTGTAAACGAAAAGCTTGCCGGCAGACTCAATGCCGCCCTTAATACGTTCAGAGAATTTGGAGACCGGTTTGGTGAAGGTGTTTTTTATGAGCAGGCGCATTTCGAATGGGCTGTCACAGCACTTGAAGCAGGGCAGTATAACGAAGCCATAGAAGTGCTGCTGCCACTGGCAAGAAACTACGAGCAGCTCGAGAATCCAGGACAGATTCTTACATTTTTAGGTGAAGCATACTATGCTAATAGTGAATATACCCGTGCTATCGAAGCATTTGATCTGGCAAGTGAAATTGATGATTTAGATCCCGCATTGAAACGCCAGGCAAGATTTCAGCGGGCCTGGGTAATGTACTTCAATCAGGCCTATGCACAATCTCAGCCAGATTTTGAGAGTGTTTATAACGAAGCTCCCGACTCTGAACTTGGACAGGAGGCACTTTTCTGGAGCGCTGATGCAAACTTTCAGATTGGCGAATATGGACGTGCTGCCGAGCAATTTGGCCGGTTCATAAGAAATTATCCCAATCACGAAATGATTGGTGCTGCAAAATACAGCCTGGGCTGGTCGTATTTTATGATGGGTGATTTTGAGAACGCCACAGGCCCGCTTATCGATTTTTTGAATAACTATGAGCCACCAACAATCGCGCTTTTTCCGTATGATACAGACACTCGATTAAGAATAGGGGATTCGTTTTTTGCACAGGGTAAATACCGGGAAGCGATGGAGTACTATAGTGCAACAATTGGCGCGGAGCCGGGTGGTGATTATGCCATGTATCAGGTTGCTAACAGTTATTACAGGATGAACCGAAACTTTGAGGCTGTTACTCAATTCAGAAGGCTGCTTCGAATCTATCCGTTCAGTCGGCTGCGCGAACAGGCTCAGTACAATATTGCCTACATCTACCTGAATACGGGTAATTACGATCAGGCCATTGAGGAGTTTGAAACGGTGATCAGACGGTATCCCGGTACGGAATGGGCTGCCCGTTCACAATACAATATCGGCGACTCCTTCTATAATGCCGGCAGGTTTGATGAAGCCATAGAAGCCTATAACAGAGTTTTGGAGGATTATCCCCGGAGCCAGTACATCATTGAAGCGATCGATGGAATTCAGTTTGCACAGCTATCTGCCGGTGGCGATGATACCAGCACGGATATATTAGAAGATTTTCTTGCCGATAACCCCACATCCACCACTGCTGACAGGCTTCGGTTTCGACAAGCAGAAAATGTATTTCAGTCGGGTGATTATGACGGAGCTGTGAGAGAGTTCCGGCAATATTTACGCATTACAAACAACCAAAACCTGATGCCTGAAGCATACTACAACATGGCAGATGCTTTCCAGAGATTAAACAGAAAACAGGAAGCGGCAGAAACGTATGAAACGCTGATCAACGATTTTCCACAATCCGAACGAACAGCTACATCACTTGCAGAGCTTGCACGTATTCAGCTTGAACTTGGTAATTATAACGAATCCATAAGCCGGTATGAGCAGCTTGCAGAAAGGGATCCGCGATTTGAACAGGAAGCATTTCTGGGTATTGGAAATGCAAATCTCGCGTTGCAGAACAACAGTAATGCAAGACAATATTTTGAAAGGGTACTCTCCATCAACCCTGATAATGATGCCGCGAAAAACGGCCTTGGAAAGGTACTTCTAAGAGATGGCCGTGTGGATGAAGCTCGCAGATTTTTTGTGAATGTAGCTGAAAACAACTCAACCGAAATTGGTGCAGAGGCTCAGTTTATGATTGGAGAAACCTATCTGGCTGAAGGCGACCGTGATTCCGCTCTTGAAGCTTTTTCGAGAGTGAGAGTACTTTTTGAAGCTTATGCCGAATGGGTAGCTGAAGCTCAATACAAAACGGCAGAAGTGTATATACGCCAGGGCCGCCGGGGTGATGCCATTTCTCTTCTAAACGCAATTATTGATTCCTACCCTGATACAGAAGGTGCGCAAAAAGCACGTCGATTACTTCAAAGCAATTAATTCAGATGACAGAATATGTAGCTCCGGTTAAAACCCTGAAAGGTAAACTGGTACCTCCCCCTGATAAATCCATATCGCACAGATCAGCTCTTTTTGCAGCTATATCTAATGAGAAAAGTCTTATAAAAAATTACTCACAGGCTGCAGACCCTCAGAGCACACTGGCGTGCCTGCAGCAGTTGGGAGTTGTAATAGATCAACAAGACAACCAAGTAACCATTTATGGAGCAGGCCGTGAGGGTTTAACAGAGCCCACTGCGCCGCTGGATTGTGGCAATTCCGGAACTACTATGCGCTTGCTTGCGGGAATTGTGGCCGGTGCCGGTGTAGAGTGCAGTATGGTAGGGGATGCATCCCTGTCAGCCAGAACCATGAAACGTATCATCGCCCCAATAACCGAAATGGGCGGACACATTTCCGGCCGAGACGGAGCCTATGCACCACTAAACATCAGGCCACATAAGGGTATTCGCGGGATGAGATACCCTTTGCCAATTGCAAGTGCCCAGTTAAAATCGGCTGTGTTGCTAACCGGATTGTTTGGTGAAGAGCCAACCGAAGTTGTTGAGAGTGTGCTTAGCAGGGATCATACTGAACGCCTGCTCGATTTGAAATCAGAACCATACGGAACGGGTAAGTTGATCAGGAGTAGCCGCTCTGATGTAATTCCTGCCCAAACCTATACAGTACCCGGTGATTTCTCCGCAGCAGCTTTTTGGTTGGTTGCAGGCAGTATCCACGAAGGCGCTGAAATTGAACTTGAAAGTACAGGGATGAATCCAAGCCGCATAGCCGCACTTGAAGTGCTCAATCAAATGGGTGCAAATATCGCTGTTGAAAATCCGAGGTCAGAAGGAAAAGAGCCCGTTGCTGATCTGAAAATAACACCTGCCGAATTGAAAGCGATCAAGCTTGACCCTTCACTTGTGCCAAACTGTATTGACGAACTGCCCGTGCTGATGGTTGCAATGTGTTTTGCTGATGGTACCTCAAGTATTTCCGGAGCGGAAGAGCTTCGGCACAAAGAGACTGACCGGCTCTCTGCTATGTCTGAAATATTGAAACGTGCGGGTGCTTCTATTGAAGAAACAGAAGATGGCATGCTGATTCACGGCAACCCCGGTTTTACGCCCAAGCCGGCAACATACCCATCACGGCACGATCATAGAATGGCTATGGCTGCTGCAATTCTTGCTACCAGGTCTGCCAGCAGATCCCAAATCGAAGATGCGGAATGTACTGCCATATCCTATCCGGAGTTTTGGGCACATCTGAACCAAATTAGCAGATAGTTCCGCAAAACTGGCATCAGTTCTCACTTCTGAAATTTAAATATGTCAATACGTCAGTGAAGGGGTGAGCTGTTCGTAGTTGGCATTGAGGTTGCTCTATATCCATAAAAATTGATAGAACTATGAGCAACTTCACAATCGACATCGAAAAGCAGTTATCAAAACTCGGGAAAGATATACAGCAATTTGTAGAAAAAATTGCACCGGCAGATGCCGCGCACGGACATTTTAGCCCCGATTGCGACATTACAGAAAGCGATTCTGCATTCTCTGTTTTTATGGATCTGCCCGGTATGAAGAAAAAGCAGATTACAATTGAGCTGAAAGATAGAGTGATGACTGTAAGCGGTGAGCGAGAACTCTATCTGGAAGATGGCGAGAAGAGAAAAAAAGCTGAAAGAAAATTCGGATCATTTTCTCGCTCTTTTGCCATTCCGCAATACGCTGATGAATCAAGTGTCAAAGCGACATTCAGTAATGGAGTGCTTCAAATTTCACTGATTAAAACGGGCCAGGATGAAGAGGACTCCTCAAAATCAATCCCGATTTCATAAGATTTTTAAAGAGTATAATTAACGACAAAAATAAAGTACAAAGGAAACAATTATGGGTAAAATAATAGGAATTGACTTAGGTACCACAAACTCCTGTGTGGCAGTTATGGAGGGAAATGAACCTGTAGTCATCCAAAATTCAGAAGGCGGCAGAACCACACCATCTGTGGTAGCATTTTCTAAAGACGGAGAGAGGCTTGTTGGCGCACCTGCCAAGCGACAGGCTATCACAAATCCGGAGAAAACCATTTCTTCAATCAAACGGTTTATGGGCCGCATGTTTAATGAAGTAAAAGAAGAAACCAGCCAGGTATCGTACAATGTAGTGAAGTCATCGGATGACGGTACAGCACGTGTAAAAATTGATGACCGGAACTACGCACCGCAGGAAATTTCTGCAATGGTACTGCAAAAAATGAAGCAGACCGCTGAAGAGTATCTTGGCGAAAAAGTTACAGAAGCGGTAATTACTGTACCGGCATACTTTAATGATGCACAACGAAAAGCCACTCAGGAAGCGGGTAAAATTGCCGGCCTTGATGTGAAACGAATTATTAATGAACCAACGGCAGCATCACTTGCTTACGGCCTCGATAAAAAAGACAAAGAACAAACGATCATCGTATATGACCTTGGCGGTGGTACATTCGATGTTTCCGTTCTTGAGCTTGGCGATGGTGTATTTGAGGTAAAATCAACAAGTGGTGATACTCATCTTGGTGGTGACGATTTCGACCAAAGGTTGATTAATTTCCTGGCTGATGAGTTCAAAAAAGATGAAGGAATTGACCTTCGTAAAGATGCCATGGCGATGCAGCGACTTAAAGATGCAGCTGAAAAGGCAAAAATTGAGCTTTCAAGTTCACAAAAAACCAACGTAAATCTTCCGTTTATAACCGCAACAGACAGCGGTCCAAAACACTTAAACATCGATATTACCCGTGCAAAGTTCGAGCAGCTGGTTGATGATCTTGTGAAAAGAACCATCACCCCTTGTGAGAAAGCACTTAAAGATGCAGGGCTTGGTAAAGACGGTATCGACGAGGTAATACTCGTGGGTGGTTCTACTCGTATTCCTAAAATTCAGGAAGTGGTAAAAGAGTTCTTTGGAAAAGATCCAAGCAAAGGTGTAAACCCTGACGAAGTAGTAGCTGTAGGTGCCGCAATTCAGGGTGGTGTTATGACCGGAGATGTTGACGATGTGGTACTTCTTGATGTAACTCCGCTCACGCTTGGTATCGAAACACTGGGTGGTGTGATGACCAAACTGATTGAAGGAAATACAACCATCCCTACTCAGAAAGTAGAAACATTTTCAACCGCAGCAGACAGCCAGAGCAGTGTAGAAATTCACATTCTGCAGGGCGAGCGTGCACAGGCAAGAGATAACAGAACCCTGGGACGTTTTCACCTGGATGGTATACCGCCGGCACCAAGAGGTGTACCGCAGATTGAAGTGAAGTTCGATATTGATGCGAACGGTGTTCTTAACGTGAGTGCCAAGGATAAAGGTACCGGTAAGGAGCAGAGTATCCGAATTGAGTCCTCATCAGGTTTGAGTGATGAAGAGATCAATAAGATGAAAAAAGCGGCAGAAGAGCATGCTGAAGAGGACAAGAAAATCCGTGAGAAAATCGAGACTTTAAATAAAGCTGATTCTCTGATCTTTTCAACCCGAAAGCAGCTCGACGAGCACAAGGATAAAATCTCGGAAGGAAACAAAACCAAGATCGAGGAAGCTCTCACCAAGCTTGAAGAACTGCACAAAGCTGAAAATGTAGAGGGAATCGATCCTGCCATTGAAGAATTGAACCAGGCCTGGGCAGCAGCCTCTCAGGAGATCTATCAGGCGGCTGAAGCAGAGCAACAGGCAGGTGGTGGTGATGCCGATTCAGGTGATACAGCTTCAAGTGCTGAAGGTGACGATGCTGTTGATGCCGACTTCGAAGTTGTAGAAGATGACGACGATAAGAAGTAGGTATCTGACTGATAAAGTAGAAAAACTTGTAAAAGCCTCCGCAACAGCGGGGGCTTTTCTGTTTTCAGGAAAAAAAGCACGGAAAGTCTCACTATCTTCAGCATATGGTAATATTAGGAATAGAAACTTCGTGTGATGAGACGGCGGCGTCTATAATTTCCGGCGGTTCAATCCGCTCGAATGTGATTGCATCACAAGCGGTCCACGAAACATTCGGCGGTGTAGTGCCGGAACTGGCATCGAGGGCACATCACAAAACCATCTGGCAGACTGTGAAGCAGGCGCTGGATGAAGCATCCTTGCAGCCAAAGGATGTTGATGCAATAGCAGTAACTCAAGGCCCGGGCTTAATGGGATCTCTGCTGGTTGGGCTCAGTTTTGCAAAAGGGTTGGCCATCTCTTTCAATAAACCACTGATTGGTGTGAACCACATAGATGCACACATGTATGCAAATTTTATCGAGCATGATGAAGTGTATCCGTTTGTAGCTTTGATAGTTTCCGGAGGCCATACCCGACTTGTTTATGTTGACAATTTGTTTTCACACAAGCTTCTGGGTGATACCCGTGATGATGCAGCAGGTGAAGCGTTCGACAAAATCGGTAAAATACTGGGACTTCCTTATCCTGCGGGCCCTCAGGTTGATGAAAGGTCGAAAAATGGAGATCCGAAATTTCATGATTTTCCCCGGTCAATGATAAAAAAAGGTCTCGATTTTAGCTTTTCCGGGCTAAAAACAAGTGTACTCTACTATACTCAAGAGATGGGAGATGAGTTTGTAAATAATCATCTGGACGATATTTGCGCAAGCGTATCTGCTGCTATCACCGATGTTCTCACCGCCAAATTAAAGCGGGCGGTTCAGCAAACCGGCGTGAAACATATAATGCTTGCAGGTGGTGTTTCGGCCAATTCGATGCTCAGAAAAAAAATGGACCTACTCTCACAGAGAATGCACCTTACTTTGATGATTCCATCCGTTCAGTACTGCACAGACAACGCTGCTATGATTGCAAAAACCGGTGAATTAAAAGCGAGGGAAGGCCTATTTGACTCACTGGAAATCAAACCGTTTGCACGATTACAATCAGTATTTTAAAGGATGTGAATCAGCGTCATTTAGATAAGCAGGCCAGTCATGAAAAAAATCAACACTGTGAAGCTGTATTTTTTTAATATTTTGGTAGATGAACTTCATTACAGATTACAGAGTTACAAATAGTAGTAAGATTATATTACCCTAATTGATTATGGCAAAGGTGGATACAGATTTTAGTAGCCAGATTGATCAATTTGATCTGGACGCAAAACAGCAGAGTTCGCTGAATTCACTGATCAAGCTATGCCATGAGCATCTGGATTCCACAGATGAAGAGATGATTCGCCGTGCTTTTAAATTGTGCTGCAAATCGCATGAAAATGTAACCCGGGCTTCAGGAGAGCCATATTATGAGCATCCCTTAGAAGTGGCTAAAATAATGGCAGAGGAGTTCAATATCGATGACGTCTCTGTGGCTGCTGCACTTTTGCACGATACTGTTGAGGACACCCCTGTTACACTGGAGCAGATTGATGAACTGTTTGGTCCTGCCGTTAAACATATCATAGACGGGTTAACAAAGATCTCAGGCGTATTTGAAAACCGGGACACCAAGCAGGCAGAAACGTTTATGAAGCTGTTACTTTCGATGGCAGAAGATATTCGTGTGGTGCTCATAAAATTTGCCGACCGAGTGCATAACATGAGAACCATCAAACATCTGCCAAAACAGAAGCAGCTCAATAAAGCAACGGAAACCATGGAGCTATACGCTCCTCTTGCGCACAGATTTGGACTGTTTCGGATTAAAAACGAGCTCGAGGATCTCTGTTTCAAGGTGATTGATCCCAACTCATACAGGTTTATCGGCCGTAAACTAAGAGAGAAGAAAGAGGCAAGAGAGCAGTTTATCGATGAATTTATGGATCCTATCAAAGAGGAACTATCCACACAAAAGTTCCGATTTGAAATAAAAGGGCGTCCAAAACATATCTATTCCATCTACCGGAAAATGCAGATGCAGCAGAAGCCATTTGAAGAAATTTATGATCTGTTTGCCATCCGGATTATACTTGAAGATCCTCACACAAAAGAAGATTGCTGGAGAGTGTACTCTGTAATTACGGATAAGTACACCCCCATCCCTAAACGATTCCGTGACTTCATTTCGGTGCCGAAAGCCAACGGATATCAGTCACTGCATACCACGGTAATTACTAAAAAAGGGCGCAAAGTAGAGGTTCAGATTCGCACGCGAAAAATGGATAACATTGCTGAGCAGGGTCTTGCCGCTCACTGGAAATATAAAGAGGGAAATAGCAGCGGGAATAACGAATTGGACAAATTTGTGCACTGGGTTCGCGATGTTCTTGATGCACCGCGCCCGGATGCAGCTACCGAATTTGTGAAAGACTTTCAGCTGAATCTTTACCAGGATGAAATCTATGTGTTCACTCCCAATGGCGAGCTTAAAACACTTCCCAACGGTGCCTCATGTATAGATTTTGCTTTTGAAATTCACAGTGAAATTGGCGAGCGTGCTATTGCAGCAAAAGTAAATGGTAAAATGGTGCCGCTGCGGCAAAAGCTAAAGTCAGGCGATCAGGTTGAAATTGTTACCGGAAATAAGGTGAACCTAAATCCCGATTGGATGGGCGATGTGGTTACACACAAAGCCAAAGCAAGATTGCGCCAGTTTTCCAAACAAAAAGAGAGAAGAGTTGCCAACGAAGGTCGTGAACTTTGGGAAAAGCGTGCATCCAGAGGCAAGGTAGAAATTACAGATCAGGAGCTTACAAAGGTTGCCAAGCGTTTTAAATTCAACGATGCGCAGGAAATGTTCTATGAAATAGGAACAGGCGCATTTGAAGTGAACGAGCTGTTTAAGGTTGTGAAACAGCTTAAGAGTAAAGGCCGGCTTGATAAGGATGAGGAAGAATTCAAAAAAGATCAGGGTGCTGCCATACCTGAAGAATACTACAAATCGGCGCGTTCAGTAGGCGATGGCAATGCCCTGCTTGTAGAAGGAGAACTGGACCATGTAAAATATTCCTATGCAAATTGTTGTAATCCTATTCCCGGTGATAATGTAATTGGTTTTCTCAGCCGAAACGGAGATGTGAAAATACACCGCTCCAATTGTAAAAATGCCCATCACCTTATTAAAACAGACAGCGAGAGAATCATTGATATATCGTGGGCAAGGAATATTGAAAATCAGTTTTTGGGGGCTATCAAAGTGGTGGGAGAAGATCGGGTTGGCCTTGTGAATGACATTACCGAAGTACTGTCGAAATCTCTTCAAACCAATATGAAAAGCATAAATGTGAACAGTGACGGCGGTATGTTTGAAGGTATAATCACCGTGTATGTGAATGATTTGAAACATCTCGAAAAGATTATCAACAAATTAGAGAGAATTGATAGCATAAAAACCGTAATGAGATATGAGTAAATATCTCTATGTTGCGTAGGTACAAATACTTATATTGAACAATCGTTAAGAAATTTCTATGTGCTTACGGTAAAACTTCCTATTTTTGTTATATATAAGCTGATTATTTGATATGCTTACATAATAAATAGCAAAACGTAATAGACATAGGATAGGATAGTATGGTGACTTACACAAAACGAGATATTGTTCGGACTGTAGCAGATAAGATGGATGTTCCACTTAATCAGGCAGAACCGTGGGTTGATTCTGTAATTGATGCTCTCAGGGGCAAAATGATGGATGCTGACCCTACATGCAGAATAGAGCTCAGAAACTTCGGCGTATTTGAAGTGAAAGAGACCAAAGCAAAGCCAAAGGCAAGAAATCCAAAAACAAATGAAGTGATTTATGTGCCCGCTCATCGCAAAACACACTTCAAACCAAGTAAAAAACTGAAAAAATTCCTCAAGCAGCCACTTGACGAGTTAAAATAAGGTTCTTTCTTGGCAGAATATGGCAGAATCTTGGGTGTGGATGTTGGCAGTAAACGTGTTGGTTTAGCCAGAACCGACTTGTTGCGAACCATAGCCAGCCCTATTGGCACATTTACACCCAAGAATTCTTTTAAAGAGATAGAGAGACAAGTATCAACAGAAGGGCCTGTCAGCGGAATAGTTGTAGGATGGCCACTTACCACAGAAGGCGAACCAACAGATGCAACACGTATTGTAATTGATTATATTGCTGCACTAAAAAATAAGTACAAAGACATCAGAATCTATAAGATGGATGAGCGTTTTTCATCCCGCCAGGCAATGAGAATTATGGTGGACTCCGGTGTTCCCAAAAGGAAACGAAATAAAAAGGGCAGGCTTGATCAAGCTGCTGCCGCATTAATTTTACAACAGTTTTTAGAAGCACGTCCCGAAATTTAATATGGCAATTATACCAATTGTAACGTACAACGACTCTGTGCTCCGGCAGGATGCAAAACCGGTTAAAGAGAACAGCGAAGAACTCCAGCAACTGATTGATGATATGTTTGAAACCATGTACAACTCAAATGGAGTTGGACTGGCAGCACCCCAAATTGGCAAATCGATCCGGTTATTTGTAGTTGATACAGACGTAATGACTGAAGAGCTTGAGGAGGAAGAGAATGTAGGTCCGCTTGTTTTTATAAATCCTGAAATTGTAAAAACAGATGGAAATGAAATTAAAATGGAAGAAGGCTGCCTAAGTATCCCTGATGTAAGGGACGATGTAAACCGTCCTGAAATGGTTGAAGTCTCCTACCTTGACAGAAACTTTAACAAGCACCTAATAAGAACCGAAGGCTGGCTATCCAGAGTGATACAGCATGAATACGACCACCTGAAGGGTGTGCTCTTTCTGGATCATATCAGTGCATTTCGCAGGCGATTACATCGTTCGGCTCTTCGTAAAATTGAGAATGGGAAGCTGGAAATTTCTTATCCCGTGGTTCCAAAATCCTGAGGATAAGTAATGAAGCCACTTAACATTGTTTTTATGGGATCGCCGGATTTTGCGGTTCCCAGTCTTGAAAAACTGCACGATTCAGCTCATAATATTCTTGCCGTTGTAAGCAACCCGGATAAACGGAGGGGACGCCGGGGTAAACCGGTACCTACAGCAGTAAAAAGCAAAGCGCTTGAACTGACTTTGCCTACAATTGATGTGGAGGATGTTAAGTCAGCCCGGTTTTATGAGCAGTTAAATTCCTTACAGCCAGACCTGCTGGTTGTAGTAGCATTCAGAATATTGCCACCGGCTATCCTGGAAATCCCCAAAAAGGGTTCCATTAATTTGCACGCTTCACTTTTACCAAAATACAGAGGGGCTGCACCAATTCACTGGGCAGTTATAAACGGTGAGAAGGTGACAGGATGTACGGTTTTTTTTCTGAATGAAAAAGTTGATACCGGTAATATTATTGATATGAAAGAGACTGCGATCGGAGAGACGGAAACTACAGGAGATATCTACAACCGCTTGAAAGTGATTGGAAGCGATCTGCTGCTTGATTGCGTTGATAAAATTGCAAGTGAAAGCTTTACACTAAAGCCCCAGGAGGACTCAAAAGCAACTCCTGCTCCTAAGCTTTTCAGGGAAAACACACACATTGAATTCGGGAAAGATGCGCAGTCAGTGCACAATTTTATCCGTGGATTACACCCGTTTCCAGGGGCTTGGTGTACATATTTGGGGCAAAAAATGAATATTCACAGATCAAAACCGCAAATGGATCTGGATCTTGAACCGGGAAAATTATCATACATAGAAAACAAATTATTTGTCGGCTGCGGAAACGGATCACTTGAACTGCAGGAGTTACAACTGCCGGGAACCAAAATTTTGAGTGGCAGTGAATTTGCTAATGGTTATGAGCTGAATGTACAGCTTCAGTGATATCGCACACCTTTTTTAATACGTTAAATTATGAATTTACAATACGATCCATTCATTACAATTAATTTGATTAAATCGGTAAATTATGAGTATTAAGGTTGATTAAATCAACTTTTTTTGTGATATACCCACATCTGAAAACAAGAATATTTTTAAATCTATAAAGTAGCATACACATGGAGCTTTCACCTTTACTACAAGCGGCCAAAGAAGGAAATTTAAACCAGGTAAAAGAGTTGCATCAGGGAGGTGCCGATCTTAACGAAACCAACAAAAGCGGTTCGAGCGCATTGATTTATGCCTCTGAAAACGGCCACATGCCTGTTATCCAGTACCTGATTGAAAACGGAGCGGATCCTGCCATAGCCACAAAAATGGGAGGAACTGCACTCAATCGTGCAGCTGAAAACGGCAGTATTGAAATCATGAAGTATTTGCTGGAAAACGGTACGCCTATTGGCAACCTGGCATTGATTGTGGCTGCCCGGGAAGGAAATCTTGAAGCTGTAGAGCTTCTTGTTGAAAAAGGTGCTGATGTAAATGCACAGCAGCGTTGGGGACAAACGGCTCTGATGCTTGCTGCCCGGGAAGGCCACACCGCAATTGCAAAATTCCTGCTCGATTCCGGAGCCAACGTTCGCCTGCGCGATAAAAATGGAGACACTGCACTGAATATCGCACTTGATAACGACAATCCTGACATTGTGATGCAACTTCGGCGTGCCGGTGCAAAAGCACAAACTCGAAAAGTTGTTACCCCGGTTCAAGCCGATGATGATGAAGATGACGATGGAGGAGACGTTGATGATTTGATCAGTGATGACGGGGATTTACCTCCGGAAGATGTAGATCTGGATGAAGAGATTTAGGATTTCAGGTTAAAAAAAGATGGATTGATCCAATTTTTTTAGCCTTTAATTTTGAGAGGCATTTTAGAAGCGCTTTCAATCTTTAAATAATGTTATTCATACATTTATCTGTTTCCAAAAATGGATTGAGAGCGAATAATAGGTTATTTTAATAGAATTAAAGAACTGCCGGAAGGCAGAAAAGTTAAATTGAAAACGGAGTAAAATTTTATGGCAAAAGTAAAAGTAGGGATTAACGGATTCGGACGTATCGGGAGACTTGTTATGCGTTCCATTCTTGAGTACCAAAGTGATAAAGTAGAAGTAGTTGGAATTAATGATCTGACCGATGCGAAGACACTGGCTCACCTGTTTAAATACGATTCTGCACAGGGTAAATTTAAAGGCGAAGTATATGCCGATGGTAATGACCTTGTAATCAACGGAACAAAAATTGGTGTAACAGCCGAAAGAGATCCTGCTAACCTTAAGTGGGGAGAGCGTGGAGCCGAAGTAATTGTTGAATCTACCGGAATTTTCCGTGATGAAAAAGGCTGTGCCAAGCACATTGAAGCCGGTGCAAAAAAAGTGATTATTTCTGCACCTGCTAAGGGCGATATTCAAACGATTGTACTTGGAGTAAACGACAAAGAAATTGATAAGAGCAACACGATTTACTCGAATGCAAGCTGTACAACAAATTGTCTTGCACCGATGGTAAAAGTTCTTGATGAGAATTTCGGTGTTGAAAAAGGATTTATGACAACCATCCACGCCTATACAGGTGATCAGGCACTGGTTGACGGACCGCACAGCGATCTGAGAAGAGCCCGTGCTGCCGCTACGAACATTGTACCTACAACAACCGGCGCAGCTGCCGCTGTTGGCCTGGTGCTTCCTCATCTCAACGGTAAACTCGATGGCGGTGCTGTACGGGTTCCTGTACTTACAGGATCACTTACCGACTTCACCGCTGTTGTGAAAAAAGGCACAACCGCTGATGAAGTACTGGCTGCTTTCAAGAAAGCTGCTGAAGGAGAGCTGAAAGGCATTCTTGAGTATAGCGAAGAAGAGCTGGTATCCACAGACATTATCGGTAACCCACACTCATGTATTTTTGATAGCGGAACCATCAAAGTGGATGGCAACCTTGTGAAAGTAATTGGCTGGTACGATAACGAAGCCGGTTACTCAGCGAGAACGGCTGAACTAATCACACGGATTGTGTAACCAAAATTTCAGAGAATTCATCTGAATGATATTGAAGCCCGCTGCCTAACGGTTGCGGGCTTTTTTTATGAATACCGGAGATGGGCCGTGCCGACGGCACTCTTTCGTTGGGTGTGGCATTTGGTCCCGGGAATAAATTCCCGGGTTACAAAATTGGTGGTAGTTTTGATTACCGTGGCAGGTCCAAAGAGATGGCCTATAAAGTACCGACAGGTACGGGCAATGTTGTAACCACAGAATTTATTCTGTGGACAAGGGCGCTGATCCGTCGCCTGAAATGCCGTCAGGCATGGCCGATTTGAGATCTGACCTTATCTCTGTACCTGGCTTGCACCGATGTATACATCAAGGATGGAACGCAGGTTTGTGATATCCTCAAACGGGTTCTCCTCCACAACCACAAAATCCGCCCATTTGCCCTCTTCGAGAGTACCCAGTTCATCGTCGATACCCATACATTCTGCGGCATAACGCGTGGCAGATCTTAAAATCTCAGCCGCCGACATCCCCGCATCCTGCATCATCTCCATCTCCATATGCTCAAAATATCCCTGGAAGCGCGCGGGAGGGCCGCTGTCGGTACCCATTGCCACACGGACTCCGGCGTTGTTCAGTGCCACCATATTTTCCTTGGCAAGCGGCAGGGCATCCCTGAAATAATCCGCTGCTCTTCCGGTAAACACCTGCTGAACTTCGGGCCGCTCCAACTGTTCGATTACTTCCGGATTCGCATATTCAAGAAAGAACGGATCATCAAAAAAATCGGGCCTTTCGGCGTATACAAATACAGAAACTTCCCGGGTAAGTGTGGGAGTGATGCAGATGTTTCTGTCAAGCATCAGATCGATAAGCTCCCGGTCTACCGGTTCATCCCTCACACTGTGGGCTATTAAATCACCACCATTTCGAATAATCTCTTTCGCATCTTCGAGATAAACTATGTGAGCAGCCAGTTTCAGATCGCGATTATGAACTTCATCGATAATGGCACTGTAAATTTCAGGAGACATTTTCTCGCGCTGCCCGAGGCCGTCATCCACACGAATTTTCATCCAGTCGGGGATGTATTGGCTGTTACGTTCAACCTCTTCGGCAACTTCTTCGGGTGAATTGGCATGCAGAACATCACCTGCGAGAAAAACTCGTGCAATGCCGCTATCCACTGCATCAATGTTGTCGCGAACCAGAAATGCGTGATAGGGCTCATCACCTAAACTCACAACGGTGGTTATCCCATAGCGGGCAGAAAGGCGGAGCTGCCGTACAACATTATCTGTAGTGTGGGCTTGTGAACTTGTATCGAGGCCGTCTGCCATACCCACGTGGCCATGTGCATTGATGAGGCCCGGAATTACATATGCACCGTTCAGATCAACCATTTCGGCACCTTCCGGGAAATCGAGGTCATTTATATCAATAATTGAGATTACGCGTCCGTCTCGTGTTACAAGTGCGGCATTTTCTCTCATCTCCTGCTCCGTTCCGTTCCAAATTATTGCGTTGGTGAATATCAGCAGGTTTTCATCCTTTTCACTCGTGCAGGATGAAAGAATCAGCACGGAGAAAACAAAAATCAGCAGGGGTAAACGTTTGAAACTGTTCATGATCTTAAGCTATGGTTTATCAAATTATGGATCTAAAGATTTAGATAATAAATATGAGCAAATAATGTGCAATCTTAAGTTGCTTCAGGCTGAAAGTCAATCAGCATAAAATCTGTTTACATATTCCTCATGCCCGGTCCAACACTGAATACCATAAAAGCCATCCATATTACAAAGAGTACAAATATCAGTAAAAGCAGTATCAGTATGATTTGGTTGATGGTTCCTGCGTTTGTTAGTACGGTCTTACGCTTTCGGTAAACCAGAATTGCCAGCACAAAGAGTAACAGTATCAATGGAGCAATAGCCATGTTAACTCAGTTGGTGAGGGGTGAAATCATCAACAATATAATAAAGAAGGATTAACTCAATGCCTGCTCAACATCCGCAATAATATCTTCATGGTGCTCGAGGCCAACCGCAATTCGTATTAAGCCGGGAGTTATACCCACAGAGTTTCGCTCTTCTTCGCTCAGTTTGGAATGGGTTGTTGTGGCCGGATGTGTTACAATGGTTCGTGTATCGCCGAGGTTAGCGGAACGAGACAGCAACCTGATGTTATCAATAAACTTTGTAGCCTGGTCTATGCCTCCCTTTATCTCAAAGCAGACTACACCACCACCGCGTTTCATCTGCTTTTTTGCGAGCTCAAACTGAGGGTGATCTCTGTGGAAAGGATACTTTACAAACTGAACGGAAGGATGATTACCCAGAAATTTTGCCAGTTCTTCAGCATTATCGCAGTGGCGTTCCATCCGAACGGCAAGTGTTTCAATGCTTTTACTGAACAGCCATGCATTAAAAGGTGAAAGCGCCGGACCGGTATGTCTTGCGAAAAACCGGATTTTCTCCATATGCTTCTCGCTTCCCACAATCACACCACCAATAGCGCGCCCTTGCCCGTCGATAAACTTTGTGGCGGAGTGCTGAACCAGATCAGCTCCAAAATCTATCGGGCGCTGCAGATAAGGGGTGGCAAAGCAATTATCAACAACCAGGATAAGGTTATGATCTTTTGCAAAATTACCGGCCCATTCAAGGTCAATCAAATCGAGCCCTGGATTTGATGGGGTTTCGAGAAAAAGCATCCGGGTATTTGGCTGAATGAGAGATTCCCAGCCATCTGTCTTGATTGTATCAGCGTATGTAGATGTGATTCCCCACCTGGGTAAAATTTGGGTTAGAATCTGGTGTGAAGAGCCAAATAGTGAGCGTGAAGCAATAATATGATCCCCCTGATTGAGTAATCCGGCCAGGCACCCGAAAACACCTGCCATTCCTGAAGCTGTTGCCACCCCGCTTTCGGCACCTTCCATCGAGCAAATTTTCGCAATGAATTCGTCTGTATTGGGATTGGAGTAGCGGCTGTACACATTCCCCTCAATTTCGTTTGCAAACATGGCGCGTGCATGTTCTGCCGATTCGAACGTAAAACTGGATGTCATATATAGAGGTGCGGAGTGCTCACGCTCAGAGGTAGTGGGTGTTTGCATGCGAATTGCATCCGTTTCGAAATGGTGTTTCTTGGGCATGGTATTCGTACAGTTTTACGGGGCGTTTATAAACTTTGATTATATAATGGCTGATTATTATTCCGATAGCAGTTCGAAACTGCTGCTTATTTTCGCGGTTTTCTCGAGTGTTTTGGAGACCGAGCAATATTTGGTTAATGATAGATCGATGGCGCGGGCCACTTTGTTTTCATCCAGATCGCCGGTGAGAATAAAATGAATGTGGATAGACCTGAACTCAGAATAGCTGCCCACGGAAACCCTCTCGCCGGTTACTTCAATTGTAAGCTGATCCGGGTTTTGCCGCTGTTTTTTGAGAATGCCCACCACGTCGATAGCTGAACAGCCACCCGCCGCGGCAAGGAGCATCTGCATAGGACGGAAGCCGCCATTGATGCCGCCAATTTCTCCGGTACCGTCCATTTGCAGGGTAATGCCATCCTCGTTTTTGGCCTCCATGTGTACGGCATCATTCAGTCGATTTATGCTAATTTTCATCGTATAGATTAGTTGAAATTCAATTGAGAGTGTTTTTGAAAGTTAAGATAGGGAAATACCTGAACTATCACAGAGATGAGCATTGTAACAAGAAATGTAAAAATTAAAAAAAAGAGGTGTTTTCCGGTGAATCCAATCAATGGGGGAATATATTTGGAAGGTATATTATTTCATATTTAGCTACTTTTAATAGATAGAAAGATCCATCTTGGATAACAAAGGTAACTGCCATGTAAACTTATTGTCAGAATAGTACGCTGAGGGAAAAATGGCAACAAATCAGACGAATATTAGCTTACGAGATAGAGTAAATTACCTTCTGCAAGAAAGTGGTGACCTGTTCAGCCAGCTCATAAAGAACTCTTTTGATATGATAATACTTATGGATGCTGAAGGAATTCAGCATTACGTGAGTGATTCTTGTATTGATATATTAGGATTTAATCCTGAGGAGTTAATTGGTATTGATGTGATTGAAGCGATGATTCATCCTGAAGACAAACAGAAGACAATCAGGGGGTTTAAAAACATCGTAAATAACAGGGAACATGGAGGCACACAATACAGACATCGCCATAAAAATGGTGATTGGGTGTTTCTCGAGGCATTCGGTAATAACCAATTGGAAAATCCGGCAATTGGCGCAGTAGTTCTTAATGTGCGTGATATTACAGAGAGAAAAAAAGCGGAAGAGGCATTGATCGAAAGTCAGGCCCGTTTGAATGATCTGAATGCTACAAAAGACAAATTCTTTTCCATTATCGGGCACGATCTGAAAAATCCATTCGCAGGTATCATTGGTCTGAGCGAACTGCTTCTCTATGAAACAGAGAACAAGAATTATGAAAACGTTAGAGAGTATGCTGAAATGATTCATCACTCTTCCAATAAAGCGATGGAGTTACTTACAAATCTGCTGTTGTGGGCAAAAACACAGAGAGGGCGATACGATTACAAACCTGAATATTTTAACCTCAAGGAGGCAATCAGTGAAGAGGCTGATCTGCTTCGTGATGCTGCAAATTTAAAATCAATTTCAATCGAAATTGAACAATCTGCTGACTTGTCACTTTTTGCCGATAAAGCGATGATTCAGCTTGTAATCAGAAATCTCATTTCAAACGGGATAAAATTCTCACATTCCGGAGAAACTGTACATATTTCGGCAGAGAAAAACAGGGATGAAATTATTGTTCACGTGGCGGATAACGGGGTGGGTATTGATCCTGGAAAAATAGAAATGTTGTTCAAAATTGAGAGCCGCTACTCAACCATAGGCACAAACAAAGAGATGGGTTCAGGGCTTGGTTTACTGCTTTGTAAAGAGTTTATTGAGCTTCATAACGGTAAGATCTGGGCTGAGAGCGAGCCCGGGAAAGGAAGTGTTTTTTCGTTCTCCATCCCGGTAGTGGAGGCCGTAATTATTGATGATGTGTGAAGATATTCAGTAAACCTTTCCATTATGAAAAGATGAAAATGGATAGCCTCAAAATATGCAGAAATTTTCAACGACTTTGATAATCCCCGAAACAGCTTTTCTGGCGAAACATTAAAAAGATAGCCCAACTGCCATTTTGCAGTTGAGCATTTTAATTAGCCTTTCAATTCAGTATATCAATTTTAATTCTGTCGCATTTTTTCGCGGGCGTCTTCTATGGCAGACTGCAGATTCTGCAACTCACTCTTAAGAGTACTTCCGTTGTCTACCACTCTGTTCGAAGTTCTTGAAATTGCAGTCATTCCATCGCTGGTTAAATCGTTCGATAAAAAACGTTCAATTTCAGTTACGTCAGATACATAGGTACGAAACGCTTCTTTAACGCCTACGTTATTCTGGGCAATCTTATTATAGGTATCGCCAAGTTCTTCCCGCCGTTCATCGCTTCTTCTCTGGATGTCAGGGTTATCATATTTTTGGTTATTCTTATCCCAGGTTTCAAAATATGTTTTTCCGCTGGATTCCATTTGTTCAGCATGTTTATTGAAATCTTTTTCCATTTTTTCAATCTTGGAAGTATTCTCTGAAAATAGATCGAAAGCTCGTTTTCGATCTGCCTGCCCATGCTTTGTTAGCTCTTCAAGGGAGGCATTGATAGCATCAATTTGTACCACAATTAATTTGATATCATTGTCTACATCTTGCATAGAAGATTGAACATTTTCAGACCGTTGCATACCGGTTGTTGAGCAGGCTGCAATTGAAAAAAGGAATGGCAGAAAAAGCAGCAGATAGATGTTGCCGGATTTTATTAAGTTTTTCATGATCGTTTGTATTGATTCCCACATCTTGCGGGATAGTTATGAAATGATTTTCACAATTAAATATCACCATAACCATAGCAATTTGTATTACATGAAGAGGCTCATTGATTATATAGATTACTGATATGCATGGATATCTGAAGACAGATGAGCCGTAGAATTACTATCGTATTTTTAAGCGGTTTTTAGAAGTTCAATTCGCTCTTTTCTTAAACGCTTAAAATAGGAGGGGGTAAGACCGGTTACCTTTTTGAACTGGGCTGCCAGGTAGTGCTTATTTTTGTAATTAAGCAGTTTGGCTATTTCCTGAAGGGGCATATCTTCATAGAGCATTAGTTCTTTGGCTCGTTCTATTTTATTGTGGATGATAAATTGTAAAACAGAGACCCCCATCACATCTGAGAAAATTTTTAAAATAGACTCCTGCTCAGAGCCCGTGAATTCACTGATAAGATCTGAAAAATTTGCTTTTGGCAGCGCATCCGTATAGTGAATAATATCAATAATGGTATTAATGATTTTATCAATCAGCAGGCTGTTTTCATCATCAAGTAAAATCAGCCCATATTTTTCGAGGCTCATTTTTAATTCATAAATCTGCTCATCTGTGATATCCTCGAAACACTCAATAGCACCATGAACAGAAATGATACACTTTACTCCATGCTCGTTCAAAACCGAGTTAAGGATCATTTTATCACGCAAGCAAACCATATACTTAACGTAGAATTTTTTTAGACAGGTATTCACAGTCATGCTATAATTACTGGAATCCAGCCTCAAACCAGGCATCGTTGCCTCTTCAAATAATAGTGAGAATGCATATTTTCAAATTAACGGGTTCTCCGGTTTTAGGATAAATAGGATGGCAGCCTGTCAAGTTCTGCTACCCTTTTGCTCTCCATGAAAAAAGTTTTACTTGTACCAAAAAGACATTTCATACCAATTTAACTTTCAAAAATTTGTCCGGCTGTAGATAAATTTATTCTAATGAGATCTATCATCAAACTACCTTATAACCACTTTTATTCACAACCGAATTCGGTACATAATCTTTAATCTCAATATAAATTAACAATTTCAATTTATTGAGCTCAAGCGATGTCATTAACATAGTTGCCATTGTTTTCATTTAATTTAGCATAAAGATATTTAATGCTGAATTAAAAACAGGTGTAAGTAATTCACACAAGATTATAAATCTAAGATTCAAAAGCCTTACAAATTAGATTGCAGAATCTTACACAATTTACAGGTGCTGCAAGGTTTTTGAAGGATCACTCCTGCCGTACACCAAATGTGTTAAAAATCTTTGGGTATATTGATAATATGTTATCGATATATAACTTATTCTAAGATCTCAACTTTACACGGAGTACATCAGGACGTTTTTTTTATATCATATTTAGCCAAATTTGTCAGATTTGAAACTAATTAATTGAGCTGATCTATCCATAAAAGATGGAATATGTGTAATAACAACCAAAAATATATGTAACCAGCATCTGCTGTTATGTAGCTATTTTTTAAATATTGAAGTAAAGAAAATCGGTGAATATGGCTACAGTAGAAAAGGTTACGTTTAATAATCGTACAAGTCGGGAGTTCAGTAAAACAGTAAAGCAAAGGGTTGATCTGTATTTTGAAGAGAACGGACTCTCGAGACATGCAAACCGGCAGATGGTTCTCAAGACCGTTATAATGCTGACTCTATTCCTGGGTTCATATGCATTAATCATCTCAGGCCGGTTTTCTTTGGGTGCAATGTGGTTTCTCACTTTTGTAATGGGTGTTGCAGCGGCAGGTATCGGTTTTTCCATTGCGCATGATGCTCTCCATGGTGCCTACTCCTCAAACAATACTGTAAACCGAACACTGGGATTTACCTTCGACTTGCTCGGTGCAAATGGGTATATCTGGAAAATTACCCACAACATTATTCATCACACCTATACCAATATACACGGGCACGATGAAGACCTGGAAGTTGCAGGGTTTATCCGATTATCTCCCCATTCCGAATTTAAAATGATTCATCGGGTTCAGCATATTCTTGCATTTTTTGCCTACAGCCTGGCTATGGTTTTCTGGGTTTTTTTGAAAGACTATAAAAATTTTCTGAAACCAAACATTGGTCCCTATAACAATAAAAACCATCCACGAAGTGAGTGGATTATCCTATTTGTAACCAAGGCAGCGTTTTACACCTATATGCTGGTTTTGCCCATGCTGCTGCTCGATATCACATGGGTTCATCTATTGATAGGATTTTTGACGCTGCAACTGACTACAGGCGTGATTGTTGGAATCATTTTTCAGCTTGCCCATGTGGTTGAAGAGACTGAACACCCGCTGCCAGATGAGAAGAATATGATCGACGAGCACTGGATGATTCACGAAATGGTTACTACCAACAACTTTGCCCGTGATAATAAAGCGCTATGCTGGTTTGTGGGCGGATTAAACTTTCAGATAGAACACCATTTGTTTCCGAAAACATGCAGTATTCATTATCCGGCCATCAGCCCCATTGTAGAAGAGACGGCCCGGGAGTTTGGCATCCCATACAATCACCACAACACATTTTTTGAAGCAGTAGCCTCTCACTATCGAACACTCAAGAAGTTTGGTAATCCGGATTTCACCTACTCCAAAGCCGGTCTTTAATTCGTGTGGGTAATGTAATCGATCAGAGCTGCCGTAGCACAGTTACTGCCTCACATTGAAATTGCGATTTTTTACAGA
>SLGA01000205.1 GCA_007123985.1 Balneolaceae bacterium
AAGGGCATTTGTCACTCATCAGGCAGGCAAAAAATCGGGCGGATCATGTAGTTGTATCCATATTTGTGAACCCGGAACAGTTTGGCCCTAATGAAGATTTTGACACCTACCCCCGCGAACTTGAAGAAGATCTGCAAAAATGCCGCTTGGAGGGTGTTTCTATGGTATTTGCGCCAGACAGAGATGCCGTTTACGATAAAGAAAAATATCTATCAATTAACATTGATTCTTTGAACCGCCACATGTGCGGCAGCAGCAGACCCGGTTTTTTTGAAGGTGTTTTGCTCATTGTAAACAAGCTATTCAACATCATACAGCCAGATGTTGCGCTTTTCGGTCAGAAAGATATACAGCAGTTTCAGATCATCAGCACTATGGTAAGGGAGTTCAATCACAACACTGAACTGGTAATGGCACCGGTTGAACGAGCTAATGACGGACTCGCACTCAGCAGCCGAAATGCTTATCTCAACAATGAAGAGCGCCTGCTTGCTCCCGGCCTTTACCGCGCACTGCAATTTATTGAAAAACAGATTTATGATGGTGTGCACTCTCCCACCCTCATGATTAAACATCAGATAAGTGAGCTGGAAGCAAAAGGATTTAAAATTGATTATCTTAATGTGTTTTCCTTTAAAACGTTGCAGTCTGTAAATACGTTACATATAGGCGAAAAATACATAATTGCCGGAGCCGTGTTGCTTGGGAAAACCCGGCTGATTGACAATATTTTGATACAATTATAAGCTGATTGCTATGAAATTAACGATGTTCAAATCCAAATTACATCAGATGAAGGTTACGGAAGCAAACCTGATGTATGAAGGAAGTATAACCATTGACGAAGATTTGCTTGATATGGCAAATATCCTGCCGTATGAAAAGGTGCAGGTTGTTAATATTACCAATGGCTCACGCCTCGAAACGTACACCATTCCCGGTGAACGTGGCAGCAGAGTATGCTGCCTGAATGGAGCTGCCGCTCGGTTAACTCAGGTTGATGATCGTGTGATTATTATGGCGTATGCGGAGATGGAACCCGAAGAAGCCAGAAAATACAAACCGACCGTTGTTATTGTGGATGAAAACAACGAGCCCAGAGATATTCTTGATGAAGTGACTCATGGAAAAAAGTACGGGCTGGAAAACGGGCTGATTGAGCACAACTGAACCCGAACTTCAAATTCTTAAAATGAAAAACCCGCCTGCACAAGCAGAGCGGGTTTTTTTGTGATATGATCTATTGATAAACAGAGCTTACTCTGCAAAATCCGGAAGTACTTCCAAAAACCTGGCCGATGTTTTAATCCCACGGTGAAAATCTTTCAGAGAAAAACTCTCGTTGGGTGAATGTAGCGCATCTTTGGTAAGGCCAAAGCCCATCAGTATAGAGTTTACACCAAGAACTTTTTTGAAATCCGCAACGATAGGAATTGAACCTCCTTCACGGCTAAACAGCACTTCTTTATTGTAAATATCACCAAAGGCTTTTGCAGCCGCTTTAAGGCCGTAGAATTCCAGGTCAATAACAACGGGGTGCCCGCCATGATGTGCTTCCACCTCAACCGTAACCGTATCGGGAGCCAGTGATTCCACATGTTTTTTGAACAGTTTTGCAATTTTATCCGGATCCTGATCGGGCACAAGGCGCATGCTCACTTTTGCGCCTGCTTTAGCCGGCAGCACCGTTTTAGCACCTTCACCCTGGTAACCGCTCCAGAGTCCGTTCACATCCAAAGTGGGGCGGGCTGATGCACGCTCAAGGCTGCTGTAACCTTTCTCTCCGTGTAGCGCTTTTAACCCAAGGCTCTCTTTGTACGCTTCATCGTCATGTGGCAATGCTTTGTACGCATCACGCATTTCCGGAGTCATCGGTTCTACATCGTCATAAAAACCTTCTATCTGCACTACGCCATCTTCGTCTTTCAGTTTGGCAATGATTTCACACAAAACATTCGCCGGGTTTTCAACAGCGCCACCAAATACACCGCTATGCAGATCACGATTTGGCCCGGTTACATGAATTTCCATATAAGCAAGACCCCTCAAACCGTAGGTAATAGACGGCTGATCTTCCCCGAACATTGCTGTATCAGAAATCAAAACCATATCGCAGGCCAGCAGGTCTTTGTTCGCTTTTATGAAAGGTACAAGATTGGGAGAACCGATTTCCTCTTCACCCTCAAGAATCAGTTTCACATTTACCGGCAGTTCAGTACCTGTTTTCAGGTACGCTTCCAACGATTTTACGTGCGTAAAGGATTGCCCCTTGTCATCACTTGCACCACGTGCATAAACACGCCCGTTTTTTACTGTCGGTTCGAATGCTGGCGTTTCCCAAAGTTGATCCGGATCTGATGGCTGTACATCGTAATGACCATAGATAAGTACTGTTGGTTTTTCATCATGCGGGCATTTTTCCGCAGTGATGATGGGATGGCCTTTCGTTTCATGGAGGGTTACTTTATCCAGTCCGATTTCATTCAGTTGATTGATCAAAAATTCCGCAGCTTTCTTTACATCTCCTTTATGCTTTGAATCTGTACTTACACTCGGAATTCGCAGCAGTTCGAAAAGTTGTTTTTCAAATGTTTTAATGTTTTCGTCGATGTAGTTCTGTACGTTGCTCATAGGTTAATTTTTACTGTGGTTTATCTTTTCAAATAAGATAGACGTTTGGGGGATGAATTTCATTCATGAAGACAGCATCGCAGAAATACGTGGCACTATTGCATTCAGATACCTTCCCAGTTAACCGGACGTTTTTCACCTGCTTCAATTGCCACACGTAAACGATTCTGAGGCGGCGGTAACTGGCAGGTTGTGAACCTGTTAAAAGCACAAGGCGGATTGTAGGCTCTGTTGAAATCGATGATTGTGTAGCCTTCATCATTGGGGAAGGGAATAATCATATAGCGCCCTGCATGATAGGTTTCGGTTCGATTGGTTTCATCCGCAAACATGATAAATAGCCCGGAGTTTGCTTCAAAAGCAATGACTGAGTATCGGCTTCCATCAATCGAGAACTCAATATTTCCGGGTGAAAAACGCTCAACCTCCTCGCCGATTACATTATCTACTGTTACGGAAAGGCTGTCTGTATTGGGGACAAACGTAGCTTTCAGATGCCAGGCAGGATCAAGCGCGTATGCGGGAAAGCCCTCGAAAGCGTCTGCTTTTGGATTGTCCTTGTTATAAAGCCGTATTCCATGAGTGTTGCCTCTTGAATCCACAAACCATTCCAGGTCATTATGCTCAAGATGCGGACGATTTTCACCATCATAAATTACCATTTCTTCAACAGGTTCACCTTCATGCGTGATGATGACACCCTCAGCAACACGCATTGTGACAATTTCGTCGGCAAGAACAAAAGTGCCTGCATGCTCCGGAATTGTTCCCTGGGGAAATGCCAAATCACGGTCTTCACCGCTGCCAAACGTGTTTTCACCCACATCCAACCAGTAGATACCATCCAGGCGAAGCCAGTTAGTAGGGCCGGTAAGAACACCTATTCGATACTCTTTCCATTCGCTGATCTGTTCAACATAATCATCAGGAACGGGTGCCATGCCCAGTTCATCGCTGTTGCATCCGTAAATCGACAAGCCAGCCAGTAGCAGGATATATCCAACAAGAGCCCGATTATTAAAATTTGTTTTCATATTAATCTGATTCTACATCAAGTCCAATCCAATCAACCGGACGTTTTTCTCCGGCAGTAATGGCAACATCTAGGCGGTTCTGCTGAGGAGGAAGCTGGCAAGTTGTAAATAAATTATATGCACACGGTGGATTGTAGATCTTGTTAAAATCGATTACGGTAAAGTCACTGCCACTTTCGGGGTAATCGATATAGATATAACGGCCGGCCTGGTAGGTTTCTGTTCGATTGGTTTCATCGGCAACAATGATAAACATTCTTTCCGCACCTTCCAGGGCAGCAAGTGAGTGTTTTCTGCCATCAATCGTAAACTCAATAATTCCTGGTGAGGGAGCATCAATATTCTGGCCGAGTACATTCACAATCGGGATTGTGTTTCCATCCGGATTCGGAATGAAACGGGCTTTACGTCTCCATTCGGGATCAATGGGATATGCAGGGAAGCCATCAAATGCATCAGCTTGCGGATTATCTTTATTGTAATATCGGATAGCTTTTACTTCTCCACGGGTGATTACATACCAGTGAAGAGTATTTTTTTCGACAGAGGGGGTCTGTTCACCATCATCCAAAACCAATTCCTGAACAGGTTCGCCCTCGTGAGTGATCACAACCCCATCGGCGGCTTTCATCATCACTCTCCCATCTTCAAATGTGAATGTACCGGCAACATCAGGCATTGTACCATCAGGAAAACGAATATCCGCTTCTTCACCGCTGCCAAATGTGTTTTCTCCCTGTTCAAGCCAGAGCATACCGGCAAGCCTCAACCATCCTGTTGGTTGTTTCAGTGTTTCAATACGGCTTTGCTTCCACTCTTCAACCATCTCTGTGTAGTTTTCAGGTATGGGCGCCTGCCCCAGTTCAGTATCAGAACAGCCTGTAATAATGAGCAGGAAAAGAGGTGTAAGGAGTATTTTTTTCATCAGGATTAATATTGTTCAATATTGAATAATGTAATCAATTAGACAGCTAAATAGTGCCTTCATTACTTATCTGATACTTTTAACAACGAAACCGCTCACCACGTCTTTTCAAAACTCTCTTTTGCGGGGACACCTTCATCATCAACCCAGTAACTTTCATATTCTGATTTGAGCATTAGCGGATCCTTACTCCCAATTCGCGAAATGAGCGCGAGTGGTAAAAGGATCAGATAAAAAATGAGCGTGAGAAGGATGTTAGGAATAATGTATGATAGCAAAGTAGCCAGACCCATCCAGATACGATGGACCATTCGCGATGAACGCTCAAAAAGGCCCAGTATAGAAATCGCAATTGCCGAATAAAGAAACAACTGCCAACCCAGAAAGAGATAAAGAAGCAGAAACCCGGCAACGATTACAATCACTGTTGATCTGGCCTGAAGGGTTATTATCGATTGATTTATTTTCATCACAGATCAAAATAGGGTGTAGATAAACGGTGCAATAGAGCTTCCGCCTCCAATTACAATCAAAAAGCCCATGAGCAAAAGTACAATGATGACCGGTGCAAGGAGATATTTTTTCCTCTCACGAACAAAATTCCATAAATCTTTAATGGTTTCCATGATAACGGTACATATTTAGTTGACTGAATATAATCAAAAAGACGGTTTTCAATCAGGATTCTTCATTACCAGATAGTTCTCAAGTACAAGAAAATCCATTTCTGTATCCAGGAAACATTGGATAGCATCCTCCGGTGAACAGACGATCGGCTGATCCTTAACATTGAAACTTGTATTAACCAGAATACCGTAACCGGTTCTTTCTTTAAACGCATTCAGCAATTTCCAGAAGTCAGTATGGCTTTTTTTGTGAACTGTCTGGATTCTTGCAGAAAAGTCAACATGTGTAATTGCCGGCAGATCACTTTTTTGTTTACGAAGCTTTTCCATCATATCCATTTCAGAGTAATTAGCAGGCATTTTATTAAGGCGTTCATATAGAAGATCTGCAACAAGTAACATATAGGGTGATGGTTTCCGGAGATCAAAATAGCTTCTTGCATCTTCTTCTAATACAGCAGGGGCAAAAGGCCGAAACGATTCACGGTTTTTGATCTTCATATTGAGCCGTTTTTGCATGTCGGTGTTTCGTGCATCTGCCAGGATACTGCGATTTCCCAGTGCCCGGGGGCCATATTCCATCCGTCCCCTGAACCAGCCGGCCACCTCTCCTTTCGATAAACGATCGGCAACTGCATTACAAAGCTCATCATAAGAGTTAAAAAATCTCCATGCCAGTTTCGATCTCTTTAAGGCTCGTTGAATCTCCTTATCTGAGTAATACGGCCCCAGAAGTGAACTCTTCATAGAATCGCCTCCCGAAATAGCCGTTCGTTCGCCCGAGTAATAGAGGTGGTACACAGCCAGAGCAGCACCAACTGCACCCCCCGCATCTCCGGCTGCAGGCTGAATCCAGATATCTTTAAACATGCCCGATCGCAACAGTTTTCCATTGGCTACACAGTTCAGGGCTACACCACCTGCCATACAAAGATGTTCTGCTTTTGTGCTTCTTTTGGCTTCTTCTGCCATGTTACGAATAATCTCTTCCGTTATGCTCTGCACAGCAAACGCCAGGTTGCAATGGCTCTGTGTAAATTTCGAACCCGGCTGTAACTGCCTGATACCAAAAAGAGATTCCCACCTCTTTTGATGAATCATCGACAGACCTGTCGTGTAGTTGAAGTAGAATTGATTCAGCCGAATTGATCCATCCCCGCATACATGAACAATTTCCTTCTTAATTATTTTGATGAATAGCTTTGTCTGCTCTGCTTCGGGGTTTCCATATGGTGCAAGTCCCATAAGTTTGTACTCCCCATCATTCACCCGAAAACCTAAAAACATTGTAAACGCCGAATAGAGCAGGCCAACGGAATTCGGAAAATGAAGTTCTTTTATTTTTTTGATGGATGAATTTTTACCATGCCAAACCGATGCTGTTGCCCACTCACCCACCCCATCGATGGTTAAAATGGCAGCTTCCCGGTAAGGTGAAGGATAGAATGCACTTGCTGCATGTGACAGGTGATGCTCGGGAAAAAGCAGTTTGAGTCTCTTTTTGTCGTACAATTCAATTTCATTCAGCTCCTGCCTGATGATTCGTTTTAAAAACATTTTCTCCCGAAGCCATACCGGCATTGAAACCAGAAATTGCCGTAATCCTCTTGGAGCAAATGCGTAATACGTCTCCAAAAGACGTTCGAATTTAAGCAGTGGTTTATCGTAAAAGACAACGGCTTCCAGCTCATCAATCGTAACACCTGCTTCATCCAAGCAGTAACGAATGGCATGTTTGGGGAAGGTGGCGGTGTTTTTTTCTCTTGTAAACCTCTCCTCTTGTGCAGCGGCAATAATCTCCCCATCAGCAATAATTGCTGCAGCAGAATCGTGGTAAAAAGCGGAAATCCCTACTATTACTTTTTGCTTAGCCACTTGTAATCAGGTTAATGAAATGAAGAGTTGACAGGATAATGAATTGCCAGTTCAAGTTCACCAGGATGATTATGCAATCTATTCAATCACTCTCCGCTGAGTACTGCCTGAGTTTCTAAAAAGAGCAACCCCAGTTGCAAAAGCAACCTTTCCGTTGTAGTCAGATCCCCAACATCCTCAATAATTGCAATAACAAGTTCAGGGTGGTCTGTTATAATACCGTTTACTCCTTTAAGAACAATATCAATCATATCTTCACGATTGTTTACGGTCCACACAAACATACCCATACCCTCCCGCTGAGCACGGCTGATCAGCTCGGATGTGGCATTTGCCTGATTCACAGATAAGAAATGTATCGGAAGCCTGCTTAAATCTCCCGCAGCCACAGCTGAAACATATCCCAGACCGATATCAGGTGCCAGGTTTCTTATCTGCTCAACAGCGCGAAAGTTGAGAGATTTTACCAGAACCTGATCTTCCATTTCATATTCTCGTATCAGATCAATCGTTTTTTCAGCCAGTTCGGGTGCAAATCCATAGTATTTCAACTCTATCATTACACCTATCCTCCCTTTCGCTCTTTCCAGAAACTCATCGAGTGTAGGTACATGCAGTAGTGAATCGGGATGCTCACCGTCTGTAATAAGCCGTAAATCTTTCAACTCATCTGCTGTAATATCAGCTATTTGGCGGGGGTTTCCCGTTACCCGCATCAAATCTTCGTCGTGTAAAACTACTACGGTACCGTCACTTGTAAGCTGTACGTCAATCTCTACAAAATCAATGCCCAGCTCAATAGAGTTTTCCAATGCCGGCAAACTGTTTTCGGGTGCACCCATTGCGTTTGCTCTGTGTGATATTACCAGAAATTCGGTCTCGGTATCTGAACCGAGTGTAATAAGAAACGACGTTAAAATACTTCCTGCAATAATGATCAGTATGAGAAGTGATGCGCGCAGGGGTTTGGTCCACCATGTAAGCAGGCGAATGGTTTTTTGAGTAAGTTTTTTGAACCCGGGAGCCTCCGGCATTATAGCCGGCTGACTAAAACTGAAATAAAACTTGGTAATGATGACAGATATCAGTGTAAATCCAAAAAAGGATATTAGGATACCGGCTGAAATTGAGGTGAAGATATAACCACCTGCTACAATAGCTACAGATCGCAGAGATTCGAATGATTGAATAGCCCAGTCTGCTAAAAACAAGAATACAGTGAGCAAAATAGCATCGGTTGTAATGCGCAAAATAAACCAAAAAATTGCGACCAGACCAATCACTTTCAGGAACCGCAAAGTATGCCCTGCCGGTGCCTGCCACACTTCTTTTACGGCCTCCCTTATTGTTTTGCTGCCCTCCAGGTAGGCTGGCAATGCAGGTAACAAACTGGCTGTGATTAACAGTAATGACAAAATCCACAGTCCGGCCCAAATTCCGCCAAAAGTGAGGGCCCGGTACCATTCCGGGGGTGTGGTATACCAGTAGTAATTTAAATCAAATTCAGTAAGAAATATTTGATACACCAGCCCCAGCCCAATGGCCAGTGGAATCAGTGAAATAACCATTCCTGCTACAGTTATGGCACAAACCTTCAGCAAAACGTGTACTCTTGCTGCAATTCGAATAGCTGTAAGTCTAACCGATACTTCGTTTCCAAGCAGATGATCGAGCACCATCTGAAATATACCCGCATAGCGAATCATGATTCCGGAAAGGGTGATTAGAATCAAGGAAAACAGATAGGCAATACCGGCAGGTGAAATAATGAAACGGATCAGATCTTCGTTACCCACAAAGAGGCGGTCCCCCCTGAACACAGACCAGTCCAGCAGATAGAGTAGAAAAGGTGCCGATAGCGCGGTAAACAGCAGATATACAATTAGTGTCCACAAAGCGATCGGCTTCCAGAGCAGTACTACCGACCTCCAGGAAGATTTTAGTAAACCGTCAAAGAAGAAGTTGTAAAGATTATTAAGCCGCATTGTATCAATAATTAGCTAAAAAAAACGATCTGTAAATGAGACGTGGTCATCATTATGTTCCTAATATTCGTTATATATCGAATTCACTAAAGAATTAAGAAAGCCTGGTATTTGCCCATGTTAAGTGTGCCAATTCAACACCAACCGGATGACACCACCTGCGGGCCAACCTGCCTGCACGCCGTGTATAAGTATTACAACAATTCGATAGATTTGCAAAACGTGATTGATCAGGTTCATAAGCTTGAAGATGGCGGAACCCTTGGCGTACTACTTGCGATTCATGCTCTGAACAGTGGATATAATGCAACAATTTATAGTTATAATCTTCAGGTTTTCGACCCAACCTGGAAAGGTTCCTCATCTGATCAAATTATTGATAAGCTGAATAAACAAGCTGCTCATAAAAATAACAGAAAACTGAACATCGCCTCAAATGCCTACATCCAATTTCTAAATCTGGGAGGCCGTTTACGGTTTGAAGATCTTCGGTCTGTAATCATCAGACGTTATTTAAAAAAGAATCAGCCGATTATAGCCGGGTTAAGTGCCACCTATCTTTATCAAAGTGCCCGTGAATTTGGACCTGAGCTTGCTTTTGATGATATAAAAGGTGAGCCAACAGGGCACTTTGTTGTGCTGCATGGTTATGATATCCAAACGCGGGAGGTATATATAGCCGATCCACTGAAAAAAAATCCTGTTTCCGATGGACAATTCTACAAAATGAAAATAGACCGCGTCATCAACGCAATACTACTTGGAATTGTAACATACGATGCAAACCTTATCATCTTAACCCCAAAAAATAACGATTTATGCGACACATTGTAGTTGTCAACAATCCAAAAAACTGGACGCTTGACATACCCGGCGGTGAAGTGATTTCTGCCAAAGACTATGTAACCGATCCTGTGTATATCAATTTACGGAATGTAAAGATCTTCAATTTATGCCGCAGTTATCGCTACCAAACGATTGGGTATTATGTATCGTTGCTGGCAACCGCACGCGGCCACAAGCCGTTTCCTGATGTGCTAACAATTCAGGATCTCAAATCGCAAGCTATCATCCGAATTGTATCGGATGAACTTGAAGAGTTAATACAAAAGAGTTTAAAGCCCATTCAGGGCAGCCGATTTACTCTTAGTATCTATTTTGGAAAAAATCTTGCCCAACGGCACAACAGGCTTTCAAATAGCTTATTTACTCATTTTCGGGCCCCTCTGCTTCGGGCAGAATTCATGCGCAAAGAGGGAATCTGGTTTCTGAAGAATATTCAACCTATTGCCACTAACGAGATTCCGCAAGATCACCGCCCTTTTATTTCACAAACAGCACAGGAGTTTTTTAAAAAAAGATATTCCGGTTCACCTAAAAAAGAACCCCGATACGACCTTGCCATACTGGTAAATCCGGAAGAAGTGATGCCTCCTTCAGATGAAAAAGCTCTAAAGCGTTTTATCCGGGCTGCGGAAGCGCTCGATTTCTATACGGAACGTATTACGAAAGAAGATTATGCCCGGCTTAACGAATTTGATGCACTTTTTATCCGGGAAACAACAAGTGTTAATCATCATACTTACAGAATGGCACGGCGAGCCGAAAAAGAAGGCCTGGTGGTTATTGATGACCCTAATTCTATACTGCTGTGCACAAACAAAGTGTATCTTGCCGAACTCTTAAACAAGCATGGTATCCCCTCTCCTAAAACGCTTATAATCCAATCAAACCAACCGGAGGTAGTAAAAGAAAAGCTGGGCTTTCCATGTATTCTTAAACAACCTGATAGCTCTTTTTCCCTGGGTGTTTTAAAAGCAGATAGTGCCGAAGATTTTGCAATTAAGGCGGAACAGCTTCTTGAAAAATCCGAACTTCTAATTGTTCAGCAATTTATCCCAACCACCTTTGATTGGAGGATTGGTATTCTGAATGGCAAGCCAGTATATGGCTGTAAATACTTTATGGCACGAAAGCATTGGCAAATTTTTGAGCGTTCGGGAGGCAAAACACATGAAGGAAATACAGAATCCTTACCTTTAGATCGAATACCGGCAGCAGTTTTAGATTGTGCCCTTAAAACCGCAAACCTCATAGGAAACGGGCTCTATGGAGTAGATTTAAAAGAGGTTGATGGAAATGTTTATGTCATTGAAGTAAATGACAATCCAAGCATCGATTCGGATATTGAAGATGCTGTTCTGAAAGATGAATTGTATAACACTATTATGGAAGAGTTTTTACGGCGGATTGAAACTAAGAAAAGGTCATCAGAATGAGTGAGCCAATCAGAATCAACAGAAAACGCCCCCTTTCTCTCTTCGAAGGATTCGGTGTTGAAATGGAGTACATGATTACAGATTCAGATACTCTCAAAATTTTGCCTGTCTCT
>SLGA01000312.1 GCA_007123985.1 Balneolaceae bacterium
CTAACCTGAGAAAACAGTATCGATGGGATTCACGTTAATTGACGGACTTGTAATTGTTCTCTATCTGGTTGCCGTGGCCGTATTTGGGATATGGTCGGCGGGTACGCAAAAATCAGCAACCGACTATTTCCTTGGTGGTCGCGAAATGCCCTGGTGGGCCATTCTGTTTTCTGTTGTGGCTACAGAAACAAGTACACTTACCTTTATTAGCATTCCCGCGGTTGCCTATGGCGGTAATCTGATGTTCCTGCAGCTTACATTTGGGTATATCATCGGGCGGATTATCGTAGCAATCTGGTTCCTGCCGGCCTATGTAAAAGGAGAGATGACAACAGCCTACCAGTTTTTGGAGCAGCGTTTTGGTTCAGGTTTACGAAAAACAGCAAGTTCCACATTCATTGTAACCCGCCTGCTTGCTGATGGAGTACGGCTTTTCGCAACTGCAATTCCACTCGCGATTATCTTCAGGTTTGCCGGCCTTTTTGAGACCTGGGGCGATGGTGCGGTTTATCTGCTGGCTATCTCGGTGATTGCAGTGATTACCCTCATCTATACATTTTTAGGTGGGATAAAGGCTGTTATATGGATGGATGTGGTACAGATGGTGGTCTATCTTGGCGGTGCACTTTTTGCACTGATCCTGATGCTCGGAAAAATTGAAATCGGCTTTGCAGAAATCTTTGCAACACTGGGAGCTGAAGATAAGTTTGCCATGTTCAACTGGGGTGGAGGACTCACCATGCAGCAGTTTCTGGCTGACCCGTATGTGTTCTGGGTAGCCATGTTTGGTGGTGCCATTTTTTCCATTGCATCACACGGAACCGATCAGCTCATTGTTCAGCGTTTACTGGCTACGGGAGATCTTCGGTCGAGCCAAAAAGCTTTGATCTGGAGCGGTATTGTGGCGTCTGCCCAGTTTGGTTTCTTTCTGTTTATAGGTTTGATGCTCTACGTATTCTACGCCGGGGCTGATATTGTAGAACTTGGCCTGCGAACTACCGATGAAATTTTTGCGAAATTCATTGTAGATCACATGCCTGTAGGTGTTGCCGGATTGATCATTGCCTCACTGTTTGCTGCTGCCATGAGCAGCCTCAGCTCTTCATTGAATGCACTTGCTTCATCCACTACGTATGATCTGATTAAACCGGTTTTCGGAAAAGATTGGGACCAGGAAAAAGAGCTATGGATTTCTCGCCTCACAACCATTGGCTGGGGAATTATTTTAACAGGTTCGGCATTCCTGTTTACCTGGCTGCAGCTATCTGGCGATGATCAGCCTGCAATTGTGGAACTTGGTTTAGGCATCGCTTCATACACCTACGGTGGGTTACTGGGTATCTTTATGCTTGGCAGAGTGTTCACAAAACCAGATAAAACCGATGCAATGATCGGGTTTTTCACCGGATTAATCTCTCTGTTATTTATGGTGGAAGGGGCACTACAGCAGTTTCTGCCGGGGGATGGGCTAACAATCGCCTGGCCACTCTATACCTTTGTGGGTGCCTTTATTGTGATAGCAGTGGCTAATATTACTTGTTATATTCGAAAAGCAATTGATTCTTAGCTAATTATTCCCCGAAGATCCGTCTCAGAATTTTTGATGCGATCTGCTGTTTGCTTCCAGAAAAAATCTCCTCAGAACTTTTTCCAAACAGGTGAATGGTATTTGTATCAGTGCCAAATCCGGAACCAACCTCATTGAGATTGTTGGCGCAAACCCAGTCAATATTCTTTTTTTTCAGCTTGGAAAGCGCATTCTCTTTAAGGTTTTCCGTCTCCATTGCAAAACCAATCAGCGTTTGACCATCTTTTTTGTTTTCTCCAAACCACTCTAGGGTATCCGGGTTTTGCTCCAGTTCAATCTGAAAACTGCCCCGATCTTTTTTTACTTTGTGCTGATGGGAAGAAGCGGGTTTAAAATCGGCAACTGCAGCTGCCATGATCACTACATCAGCATCAGAGTGGGTTTTCATTACGGCAAAAAGATCATCAGCTGATGTAAACGTTTCGGTATGGAAACGTTCCAAATCGCTTGATTGAAGCGGGCCATGAACCAACGTAACATTTCCGCCAAAAGCTCTTGCCGCCTCTGCCATGGCAATCCCCATTTTTCCTGAACTGGGATTTGATAAAAACCGAACAGGATCTAAAAATTCACGGGTTGGTCCGGCTGTCACAACTACTTTTTTCCCCGTTAAAGGTCCCTGTATGGCATGCTTTTCAATAATTCCAGAAGATTTATCCAGAATTAGATCGTATTCGGGCAGTCTGCCTTTATCTTCGAGGCCGCTGGCAAGGTAGCCTGTGTCCGGTTCAAGGATGTAGAATCCCAATTCAACAGCCTGTTTCAGGTTCTTTGCAACTGCAGGGCTTTCGTACATTTCACCATCCATGGTAGGACAGATCAAAACCGGGCAGCGGGCAGCAAGTAGTGTGGAGGTAAGCATATTATCGGACTGTCCGTGTACCGCTTTAGAAAGAGTGTTTGCTGTACAGGGTGCAATTACAAAAAGATCAGCCCATTCTCCCCAATGTACATGCTTGGTCCAGCTGGTATTCGGTTCATTGTCGTTGAAAACATCAACAGCAACTTCGTGGCGGCTAAGTGCAGAAAAGGTTTCGGTGCCGATAAACCGGGTGGCAGAAGGAGTCATAATCACCCTGATTTCAGCACCTTTTTTTTGAAACTCTCTGAGTAGGTAAACTGCCTTGTAAGCAGCTATACCACCGGTAACGCCTAATAAAATGCGTTTACCGGTAAACATAATCAGAGTTCAGTCTTGGGATATCGAAAAGTAACTTTTTCATCGAGCATTTCATCAACAGCTCTTCTTGTTGCGTGCGGAAGTTTTTCAAATGCTTTTGAAATCTGCTCTTGCTCTTCGTTGAAGGTGAATTCGTCTTCATCTTCAAACCCTTCGAAATATTTTAGTTTTTCATCGAGTTCGAGTTTCTCCTGGGCAGCAATCTGACGTGCTCTTTTTGAAAGGATTACGATCTTTTCGTATTTGTTTGCTTTGGGCCCA
>SLGA01000346.1 GCA_007123985.1 Balneolaceae bacterium
CTTTGTTTCCGTATTCAAAGTTCAGCAGGATACCCAGGTCAAAACCGAGAAAATTAAAACGGTTATTCAGGCCTCCGAAAAAATCGGGCAGGGCATTTCCCACAATCTGGCGGTCGGCCACGGTAATCTGGCCATCTCCATTCACATCCTCATAAACAGCATCTCCGGTCTGCGGGTCTACTTCGAGCTGACGGTAAGCCCAGAAAGAGTACATGGAATAACCCTCTTCCATTCTAATCCAGTCGCGCGAGTGGCGGTTAATAGGCGAGGGAAGACGTTCAATTTTATTTACATTCCGCGCAATGTTGAATGAGGTAGTCCACTGAAAGCGGGAGTTACTCACATTTGTTGTATTGAGTGAAAATTCAATGCCCCGGTTGCTCATTTCACCTTCGTTACGGGTAATAAAATCAAAACCGAGCTTGGCAGGCACTGGCACGTTCAGCAGTAGCCCTTCAGTGTATTTATTGTAAACATTGAACTCTACTCCAAGGCGCTGGTTCAGTACAAGAAGATCGAGACCGATATCCCACTGGGTTGTTGTTTCCCATCGCAAATTCGGATTACCCATTTGTGATGGTGCCGTACCGGGAGATTCAAGGTAGTTGTTCCCGCCGCTCCAAAGACCAAGTGAAGCAAAATCGTTAATACCTGATTGATTTCCGGTAATCCCTATATTTGCAGAGATTTTGAGCTCATCCAAAAAGTGCACATCTCTCAGAAACTCCTCCTGAGACAGCCTCCAGGCTACACCGGCTGCAGGAAAATAACCCCACCGGTTATCCTCACCAAAGCGGGAGGATGCATCTGTACGAAAGTTCACATCAACAATGTATCGGTCTTTGTAGATGTAGTTCCAGTTTGTAAAAAATGAAGCCAGACCCGATCGTGTTCCGCTTGAGCTTCCTGTTTGTAATGAAGATGAGGCGATTCTACGGAAATCATCACCCGGAAAATTGCGCCCTGTGAGTGAACTTCGCTCAAATCGTACTTCCTGGAGTGTATTGCCTAAAATACCGGTGAGGTTGTGATTTTCCCCGATGTTTGTTCGCCAAGTTAGAATCTGTTCATTTATCCAGGAGTAGTTTCTCGTGTTTGTGGAAACGGCTACTCCCTGTGGCTGGCCCGAAACAAGTTGTGTGCTGTTGTAGGTTTCATCCAGATTATCGCCATAATCCACACTCCAGTTGCTGCGCAGGCTAAGTCCGGGTCTAATGTCCAGTTCTGCATATACATTGCTGATCAGTCGTAACCCGGTTACAGTATAACGGTCGCGCTCGTTGATAAGAGCCAGGTGGTTATCAAAAATTCCGTATTTGGCATAACTGCCGTCTTCATTGAAAATAGGCTGATATGCCGGCACAAAAATAGCCGAATTTATCACACCTTGTGCACTGTTGTTACTCTGGCTAATGTTCCGGGTACTTCGTGATGCTGTGGTACTGGTACCGATCGAGAGGTAGTCGTTCACAATATGGTCAAAATTAAACCTACCGCTGAATCTTCCAAAATTGGCCGGTTTTACGATTCCTTCCTGATCTGAAAGGTCACCTCCTATAAAGTAGCGGGTTCTTTCTGTACCGCCTGAAACGGAGAGTTCATAACTTCTCGCCGGAGCAATCTGAAATATATCACTGATACGATCGTAGGTTGGCTGCTCTTCGGGGAGGCCGCGCCCGCCATCTGAAGCCGGCCGGAAGGGGCGGGTATCAAAACTGCCGCCATTGTTGAGATGAACTTCGTTCTGAAGCATTGCATCCTGTTCGCCGGTTACCACTTCAAATTGATTGGGTGCCCACGAGTATGCAACCGATGTGCCAAACCGAACAAGTGATGGCGTATTTGGCTGGCCTCTGTGTGTAGTAATTACCACCACGCCATTGGCACCCCTGGCTCCGTAAATTGCGGTTGCATTGGCATCTTTCAGTATGTCGATCGATGCAATATCACCAGGGTTTAAATCGGTAAGTGGGTTTAGTACCTGGCCGCCGAGCCCGAGGCTGGAGGTTTGTGCATTACTTATGGGAACCCCATCCACAATGTAAAGCGGATCATTACCCGCGTTGATGGAAGTAGATCCTCGCACGCTCACCGAAATCCCGCCACCCGGCGCTCCGGATGACGAAGAAACCTGAACCCCGCTTGCAAGCCCCTGTAAAAGCTGATCGGCACTTACAGCGGGGATATCTGCGATCTGGTCAGCTGAAATGGACGATACGGACGATGTAAGGGTTTCCCTTCGTTGTGTTGTATAGCCGGTTACTACAATTTCTGAAAGTCTCTGAAGATCTTCTGATAAGACCACCTGAATGTCTGATTCATCAGAAAGAGTAAGTTCTTTTGTTTGATAACCAATATAGCTGAATCGGAGAACGGAAGTTTCGACCGGTATGGTTAGTTCGAAAAAGCCGTCCTGATTCGTAACAGTTCCGATTGAACTACCCGGAACGGATACATTAACACCAGGCAGGCCGAAAGCTTCTTGTGAATCCAAAACCGTGCCACTTATCTGCCTGGTTTGATCCTGGCCAATTGCCAAAGAAGCTGCTGTATGAATTAAAAAAAGTAGTGAGAAGGATAGTATTTTAAACATGATTCTGTGTGTATGGTTTATGATCACGCCACATTGATACACGGACAGGATGAGGGATTAAGCACATTAATAGCCTAAACCAATTCTGCGTATAACAGAGAAGCGAGAGTTATTAATTGTTTGAGAAGCGATGATTTAATCGGAAAGACAAATCATCAGTTTGCTGAAACGGAGATGTGAATTTGTGTCAGCAGCAACAATTGATCATACACATACACATTGCACCCTGAAGCATTTTAGCAGATGAAAATTCTTTCGGGGTACTGATTGAATTGGAAGTGTTATTGTATGTATGCATGATTTATTTTGTAAAAGAGCACCTTACCATCAGGCAGGTTGCTGAAAATTAAAGTTTAATTTTACTCTTTGTTCGAATGAACAGATAAAAACTAAATCAAAAATCACTAACAAAAAATTTTATTTTTGCTTATTAAA
>SLGA01000074.1 GCA_007123985.1 Balneolaceae bacterium
CCGGTATCAAATGTTCGGCCTGCACACCGTTGGCTAGAAACCGGTCGAAATTGGGAGTCTCGTTTCGTTCGATGTACTCATTCATAAATCCATCAATTGATATCAGCAGAACAGGGTTCGGTTGGTCACGAAGCTGGTCACTTTCAGCTGAATCACAACTCACTGTAAATGAAGTTAAAAGTAAAACTGTGCTGAGGAATAGTGCTTTTCTAATCATAACATTGTTAATCGGATTATTCAGTTGACCCGAATGATACTTAATTCATTGGATTTTGAGTTTTGCACAATTTTTGTTTCTAAATAGTGCAACATTACACATAAAAAAAGGGTGCCCGGGAAAATCCGGACACCCTTTTAAAATTTCAACAAGTTTCAATGAAACTTAGTTAAACATATATCTCACACCAAACTGCGCACTCCAGGTGTTGTTGATATTGATGTTTTGCCTGAATGACTCTGCACCCGGTGCAATTTGATTCGCAACAGTGAATTGCGCATTTCCGGCTGCATCCGCACCCTGGTAAACCATTGGGTTGTTTTGAACAGGTGATTTGGTAACTCCCCATTCATTGTTAATAAGGTTACCGAAGTTAAGCACGTCGAACGTTAACTGTAGTTTATGCTGGCCTCTGAAGATGTTCAGATCCTGAGATACTCTGAAATCAATCCGGTGCAGCCATGGAAGTTTTGCACCGTTTCTTTCAGTAATCTGTCCACGCATTGAGCTCAGGTATGGATCCTGCTCGATGAATGCATCAAGTGCCTGCCATTGCTGTTGTGCAGTTCTTCCATCAGGAATATCCACGAGCTGTGCTTCTTCGATGTTTCTTGGTACGTACATGAGACGCACACCTGAACCGTCGCCGAAGCTTCCAGAGTAGGTATAACTGTAACGGCCCTGATCACCTGCAATATAAACAAATGAGAAACGGGTGAGGTTATTTCTGCTGAATACCCGTGTATCGTATGCTACCTGCGCAACTATTCGGTTTGGAGTGTCAAACCGTGAGTATCCGGATTCAGGATTGTTTCTGTCGTCCAGGGCAACATCCGGCCAGAGGGATTGAGCTTGCGAACCACCAATCAGGCCATAGTCACGTGCACGGCTTCGTGTGTAATTCACATTTGCATAGAGTCCAAAATCCCATGTTTTTTCAACTCCCAGGTTCAAAGATACATAAGAACCTTCATTGATATTTGTAAGGTAGTACACCTCTCTGAGAGGAGTTCCCTCAGCACCGGGAAGCTCTTGTCTGTATGTGTTGTAAGCATTGCCAGCAACGTTTACAGATTGCCCTGTTCTCTGGTGAGCCAGGTTCACAGCAAGCGGGCTGTTGAAATCAAGGCCATAAATAAGTTCAGCCGTAGCTATCCAACCATTACCAAATCTCTGATCAACAGCAAGGTTCGATCTCCAAACTTGTGGAAGTTTAAAGTCATCTGCTGTTACGTTGATCTGGTTAGGGATTTCAGCATCGAGTGTGGCAGGGTCTGGCCTGTAGGCATTTACATCATCCTGAAAACCTCTCCACTCAGGCGCTCCACCACTTCCCCAGTCGTCTGCAAAGTATCCTCTCTGCCCTCTCATCACACCGTTTGCATTAATCTGGTTAGAGATCCATACGAATGGCAGGCGTCCAGAGAAGATTCCGGTACCTCCACGAAGCTGAGTGGTTCTGTCGCCGCGAATATCCCAGTTAAATCCAAGTCTTGGAGACCATAGAGGATTGATGCTCGGGAATGCACTAACATCAGGATTGATATTATCGCCACCTCTTGGGTTGGGAATATTAAGGTTCAACCCCTCAACGGCAGGATTTCTGGGAGCGTCGATTGGGTAGAATGGCAGATCAACACGAAGGCCGGCTGTTAGTTTAAAGTCGGGATTCAGCTGAAATTCATTCTGCACGTATAAACCAATCTGGGCGAAATTCACCTCATCAAGCGGTAGCCTGGTTGGATTATCTTCATCAAATGTAAACCCAATTGCAAAGTGTGATGGCCTTACATTGATATTCTGATTAATTACAGACTCTACAAAGTCATCGTATGTAGCATACCGATACCAGGAGTTCCAAACCGGGTTAAATGCATTTGCAAACGTCATGTATTCGAAGTTTGCACCGGCTGTAATGGTATTTCTTCCTGTAAAGTATGTAAGTGTATTAGAGATACTGAATGTATCATTTTCCAGTAAGTTTCCGATTCTGAAAAGCTCATTACCCATTGACATGTAGTACACATTGGGATTTCCTTCAAGAGGCTCCATTACCTCGATCATAGGGAAATCTCCGCCTCGAACACTCTGTTCAGTTGGTGTTGCCCAGGTGTTAGATATTCTGAAGCTATTTGCAAGATTATCACTTATTGCAGAGTTCAGCTCGGCAACAAGAGATGTTACTCTTGAATCAGATGAGAAGTGACCGTTTGCAAATGTGATAGCTTCCGGCCCAGACCGATTTGTATTTCTGTATCTTTCAGAACCCGGGAAACCTCGAATACTGTTTCCATTTATGGTGTTATCCTGGAATGAATCGAAAGTATTAAAACGAAGCATAGCCCGGTGGTTCTGGCTAATATTATAGTCGATCCTTGCATTAATCCGGAGCGCCTTGTTTTCAAATGGGATGTTTTCAAATCTGCCGGGATCATAGTCATAAATGTTTCGAATTTGCTCTCTCACAAATTCAGCACGTTCGAGGGGTACCCGGGTAATTTGCTGATTGTCTGGTGTTTGCCCCGGACGAAGAGCCAGGCGGTTATCACCTGGATTATCAGCTTCTTCCTGTTCAAAGGAAGCAAAAAAGAAAAGTTTGTCCCGAATGATAGGGCCGCCAATAGTAGCCCCTGTTGTTCTTGTAAAAGAATCGTCAACACTAATCTCATTATCACCAATATTGGTTCCAACAAGATCCTGGTTGCGGTAGAATGTATAAACACTGCCTCTGAATGTGTTAGAACCGCTCTTTGTGATAGCGTTTACACTGGCGCCGGTAAACCCACCCTGTCTTACATCGTAAGGA
>SLGA01000270.1 GCA_007123985.1 Balneolaceae bacterium
CAGGCAGAGATTTTAAGGCAGCGTCCGCATCCGCGGGCAGGAGACAGGCTTTTTCGGAATGATGGCGATCACTTCACCGATGTAACGGATGAGGCTGGTATTATCAGCAGTGCCCTTGGTTATGGCCTTGGAGTTGCCATCACAGATATAAATCAAAACGGATTTGCGGACATCTATGTAGGCAACGATTTTCATGAGGATGATTACTTTTACATCAACAATGGAGATGGTACCTTCACAGAGTCTGTTTATTCGATGTTTGGGCATACAAGCAATTCATCCATGGGCAATGATGTGGGTGATATTAATAACAATGGGATGATGGATGTGATTTCGCTGGATATGATGCCCGAAGACCACGAAACGTTCATGCGTTCCGGCGGCCCCGATCTTATGGTTGTGGCACAGGCAAAACGAAATTTCGGTTTTGGAGAGAAAAACAACCGGAATACACTCCAGGTAAACAGGGGAATTTCACCAAACGGCCTGCCTGTTTTCAGTGAAACCGCATTTGCATCGGGTGTAGCCAAAACAGAATGGAGTTGGGCATCTCTTTTTGCTGATTTTAATAACGACGGACGGGTGGATCTTTTTGTTACGAATGGCATGCCGCATCGCCCGAACGATCTGGACTATGTAGCAGCAATGCAGCGGGTTCGCCAGCAATACACCGGTGATGAACTCCAAAGACAGCAATTTGCACTCATCGACAGAATGCCGGTGGTTCATGTGCCAAACTATATGTTTAAAAACAATAGTGGTTTAGTATTTGATGATTACACACAAGAGTGGGGTTTCTCTGATCCATCTTTTTCATCCGGTGCTGTATATGCAGATCTGAATAATAACGGGCTGCTTGACCTTGTAGTAAATAATACAAATGCACGCCCTTTTATTTATAAAAACACCACAGTTCACAACGATTCAACCAACTATCTGAAAGTAAAACTGAATGGAAAGAGCGGGAACACCACCGGAATTGGCTCGAAAGTTTTTCTCTATGCAGATGATAAAATTTTCTACAGAGAACAGTTTCCAACCAGAGGGTTCCAATCTTCTGTTGATCATGTTTTACATGTTGGTTTGTCAACTCACGCATCGGTAGATTCTTTACTTGTAATCTGGCCGGACGGTGTGTGGCAAAAGATGGATAATGTTTCAGTAAATCAAACAGTTGAGTTGAATCATGCTGATGCTTCAGGAAGTTTTGATTACACCACACTGCATCAACGGAATGCAGTTGGAATTTTGACGGATATTTCAGAAGAAGTACAGCTTGATCATCGTCATCGCGAAAACACATTTGATGATTTTAACAGAGAACCGCTTATGCCGTACAAACTTTCAACGATGGGTCCGGCACTCGCAGTGGGAGATGTAAATGGCAATGGGCTGGATGATATCTATCTGGGAGGAGCTCGCGGGTTTGCCGGGAAACTATTTCTGCAACAGCAGGATGGTACATTTATTGAGTCGGAACAGCCAAACTTTGAAAGTGACCGCCGAAGCGAAGATGTGAACGCGCTCTTTTTTGACGCCACCGGAGACGGTACTCTCGACCTGTATGTAGTAAGTGCAGGCAATGAATACACGGGTGATTCCGCTGAGCTGCTCGACCGTCTTTACATCAATACGGGCAATGGAGAATTCAGGCGCTCTATGAATAGTCTGCCCGAATATTCAGTAAACAGTTCGGTTGTAAAAGCCGCTGATTTTAACGGCAACGGCCATCTGGATCTTTTTGTAGGAGGCCATACAACTCCCTGGCGCTACGGCATAGGCCCCCAAAGTTTACTGCTCGAAAATAACGGTAGTGGTGTTTTCAGAGATGTAACTGAACAAATAGCACCTGAGATTGAAACCATCGGAAATGTAACATCGGCCGGCTGGATTCATCAGGCAGGGAAGGATCTGCCCGATTTGGTGATTGCAGGTGAGTGGATGACTGTCCACTACTTTGAGAACATGGGTGGTGAGTTTGTCAACCGAACCGATGAATACGGCCTGAGTGATCTTACCGGTCTCTGGCAAACCATAACGATTGCAGATATTACCGGTGATGGCAATGAGGATATTTTGTTGGGAAATTTTGGTATAAACAGCAGGTTGCAGGCATCACCCGAGAGGCCAATTAATCTGTATGTGAACGATTTTGATGGTAACGGGCAAACAGCACCTCTTCTTACATATTTTGTAAATGGAACAGAGCGGCCTTTCGAGCAAGTTGATGAACTGATTAGCCAAATCCCGGATGTGGGACAGCGAATAAGCAGCTATCGTAATTTTGCAGGCAAGCGTATCGATGAGCTTTTTGATCCTCAAAAGCTCAATGAAGCCCTTCAAAAAAATGTGAAAGAGTTACGTTCTATGTTTTTGATGAATCGCGGTAATGGTCAGTTTGTACCGGTGGCGCTGCCATTCGATGCACAACTGTTTCCTGTAAAATCGATCCTTGCAACGGATGTAACAGGCGATGGAAACAAAGATCTGCTAATTGGCGGGAATATTTACGACGTGAAACCCAGTATGGGGGGCAGACAGGATGCAGGCTATGGTCTCCTGTTAATGGGTGATGGAACAGGAAATTTTATGACAATGCATCATCCGCAAAGTGGATTTTTTGTACATGGGCAAACCCGCTCCATTCAACCGATTATTTTTGGCAATGAGAGAAACGGTTACGTCGTTGCAAGAAATAACGACACGTTAAAATTTTTCATCCCTGCACAAAACTGATTAATCAACAACAGAAAGTATTGATATTTACATGTTGCATAAACAATTCAAAGCACAACGACTTATTATTTGGTGTTTCATTCTGCCCGCAATTTTTACGGGATTGGTATCCTGTAAATCAGCTGACACGGAAGTAGATCCTTCATCAGAAGCCTATCAACAGGCAGTGGCTGATTTTTATATGAGTCTGGGAGCAAGTCAAACCGATCAATCCCGGTTTGCGTTCAACAAAATGAACGATGTGGCCACCGCATTTCCGGAAGAAACAGCAGCATGGGCTAACCTGGCTGTATATGCCATGAGACAGGGAAATTTTGACCTCGCTGAAGACAGAATGAACCGGGCGCTGGAATTAAGCCCTGAGCATTCGGATGTGCTGTTCATTGCGAGTATTATTCAAAGCCGGGCCGGGAATATTTCCAGATCTGTTGATTATCTTCGGCGTGCAACTGAATCAGCACCGGATCATCCTCGTGTTTTATTTTCACTGGCTCAGGAATTGGAGAGAGAAGATGATATTGCCAATGCTGTGGAAATCCAACAAACACTTGAATCACTGCATGATATTCTGCCTCAAAATCAGGTAGTGCTGCTTGAGCTTGCTCGAGTAGGTATCAAAGAACAGGATGCAGCACTGGTTCGTAAAAATCTGGAGCTTCTGCGTGAGGAGTCTGAATTTTGGAATGATGAAAGCACTGCCCAGCTTGAGGAGCTTTTCTTGCTGCTGGAAGAGGGCAATTTTTCAGGTCTTTCACTTGAGATCTCCTTTTTACGAAGCGGTCTTGAACCGCTTAACAGATTTCAGGATGATCTGCTGCAGGTACAGCTTCCGCCAACTGATGTGGGCTTTTTAATAACCGAGTTTATTTACCTGCCGCTACCACAAGTGCGAGTTTCTGCCCCAGATTTTGAAATGAATCTCGAACAACTTCCAATCGATCTTCCTGAAGCTTCATCAAGCTGGCTGAAAGGCGTTACTCTGCTCGAAGAATCACCGCCTTTTCCTATTGCAATCGCCAACGGAGAGGTAGTAATCGACAGCGATACACGCCTTCGGTTTCCAGGCTCCACTGATCAGCTGCTTCCTGTAGCGGCTGTAACAGAGATCGATTATAATTATAATTTCAGAAATGATCTTGCTTTTGCAGGGAGTGACGGATTTCGGCTTTATCGCCTTAATGATGATCAGACGTTTACCGATGTTACCGGAGACCTTGGCCTTAGTAACAGTACCATCAACCGGGAATATTACGGGCTCTGGGCATTTGATATCGAGATGGACGGAGATCTGGATATGTTGCTATCTGCAATGAACGATGCTCCCGTAGTGTTAAGAAATAATGGTGACGGATCATTTACGGAAACCGAAACTTTCAGTGAAATAGCAGATGTACGGCAGTTCCTTTGGGCTGATCTGACCGGAGACGGAGCACCCGAAGCAACCATGCTTTCAGCCGAAGGTAGAGTAGTAACCTTTTTAAATATGAGAGGTGGACGCTTTGATGATGGAACTCTGTTAACAGAGAATAGTGCAGCAGCAGCTGTAGCCGATCTCAATGCGGATGGCCAGTTTAACATAATTACTGTTTCGAGGCAGGGTGTATTCGAAAAACACCACTATTCACTCAGAACCGGTGAATGGGTTCGTGAGAATCTGAATATCGATTTTTCAGCAGAGTTGGATGCAGAATCAACAAATCTGTTTATTGCTGATCTTGATAATAACGGTGCACTCGATCTTATTTTGTCAACTCCTTACGAGACCCGGATTTGGCTGGGGGATGAAGATCGCCAGCCTGTTGCGTATGAAGCAAGCCTGCCCGGTGGCATTGTGAATATTTTTGATGTGGATGGAAATGAACGTCTGGATTTACTTGGAGTTAATGAAAATCTTGAACCATTTCATCTGAAAAATGAAGGCACCCGTAATTATTTTGCCCGTTCCATTCGGGCACGTGCCTCCGGAGAACTTGGAGATCAGCGTATTAATTCGTTCGGAATAGGAGGAGAGATGGAAGTACGCTCAGGCCTGCTTTATCAGAAGCAATTAATCTCCTCACCGATTGTGCATTTTGGCCTGGGTGAGCATGAAGAAGCACAAATGCTTCGAATTATCTGGCCAAACGGATCGGTTCAGGCTGAATTTGCAGAACTCGGAATGGGTGCAACCATTTTCAACGAACAGATTCTCAAGGGATCCTGCCCATGGTTGTTCACGAATGATGGTGAAGAAATCCAGTTTATTACAGATGCTATCTGGCGGTCACCGCTTGGCCTCCGAATTAACGCCCAGGAGACGGCGGGTGTGATACAAACATTCGACAGAGTTCGGATACCGGGTCATCAACTAAATCCTGTTGATGGTGTGTATGATCTGAGAGTTACAGCAGAACTTTGGGAAACTCACTTTTTTGATTATGTGAATCTTGTAGCGGTCGATCATCCGGTGGGTACTGAAATCTACGTAGATGAGAGATTTGTATTTCCGGCACCAGACCTCTCTACTCAAATAGTGCGAACACCCCGTCCGGTTGCAAAAGTAACAAATCATGAAGGTGAAGATTTCACGGACATTGTTTCCGAGCTGAACCAAACTTACATGATGGCATTTGAACAATCGATCTACCAGGGGTTAACTGAAGAGTATTCGATTGTGATTGAGCTGAACAGCGAATCTGATGGTGATGCGGAAATGCTGGTATTGTCCGGTTGGCTGATGCCTACGGACAGTTCCATAAATCTGGCATTAAGCCAGGGTTCAGTGCAGCCTCCAAGAGGGTTGCAGGTTGAGGTTTCAGATGGTAACGGCGGATGGCAGATACTTCATGAAGATTATGGATTTCCTGCCGGTAAACTTAAAACCATACTCCTGGATCTCGAGGGAGTATTCACCCATACAGAAAACAGAAAAGTGCGGCTCTCATCAACTTCAGAAATTTACTGGGATGCTATTCTTCAGGCCGAAAAACTTTCACCGGGAATGTTTACCGAGACCAGTCTCAACCCCGTGAAAATGAACTTAAAATATCGGGGTTTCTCCGAATGGTACGAAGAAGACGATGTATCACCACTTTTGCCAATTTATAGTGAAATAGCCAGCACTGCACAGCGCTGGAGAGATCTTGAAGGATTTCACACCCGGTTTGGTGACGTTTCAGAACTTCTCGCTGAGATAGATGACCGTTATGTAATTATGAATGCGGGTGATGAAATGATCCTTCATTTTGATGCACTGCCTGAACCTGCTGAAGGATACACAAGAAGCTTCGTATTTGAGTCAGACGGATGGGTAAAAGACGGTGATTACAATACTGAAGCATCCGCAACAGTTCTTCCGCTTCCCTATCACGGGCAGGCAGATTATGAGTACCAGGAAGCCGGTTCACTTTTTGATGACCCTGTATATCAAAGGCATGCAGAGGATTGGGTTAACTTTCATACGAGATACATTACCCCGCATGTTTTCAGGGCGGCTTTACTTTTTGAAAATGATTGAAAAATGTGGCTTTAAATATCAAATAACAGGAATAAATTGGTCTTCTTTGGTATATTGAGGCCACCGAAGGTTCCAGCTATGAAGAAAGAAGTACAAAATAAAATTGTAGTTACACTTATCTTTTTAATCCTCATATCCATTCCATTTGGAATGAAAAAATATGAGGAGTTTACATCCGACAGTTTTGATGCTGATATGGATATGGCACTTGAGCGATACGGATTTTTCCTTGAGGATGTAACAGAATCTATCGGTGTGAATTTTGTGCACCGCCGCGCTACTGTTGATGAAAGGCTGCATCACATTCTTCCACAAATCTCATCAGTGGGCGCATCCGTTACTGTGGTTGATTTCAACAACGACGGACTCCACGATTTTTATCTTACAAACAGCGAGTTTGGAGAAAAGAATGCTCTCTATAAAAATATGGGTGATGGTACCTTTAAAGATGTAGCCGAAGAGATGGGTATAGCCGACCTGAATATACCCGGTTTAGGTGCTTCGATGGGATCCGTTTGGGGAGATTATAACAATAACGGTTTTGAAGATCTGTTTCTCTATCGTTGGGGTAAGCCTGAACTTTTCAGAAATGAAAACGGTGAAGGCTTTACACGTGTAACCGAAGAGGCAGGCCTGCCCGATCACATTAATGCAAATACTGCCATTTGGCTGGATTACAATCGAAATGGATTTCTCGATTTGTTTATAGGCGGTTACTATCATGAAGACGTGAATCTTTTTGAACTCACAAGCACACAAATGATGCCAGATAGCTATGAGTATGCTACGAATGGCGGGCTCAACTTCCTTTTTGAAAACCAGGGTGACGGAACCTTTAAAGATGTGTCTGAGCAGGTAGGTTTGCATCAAAGCCGGCGCTGGACTCTGGCCGCCGCTGCAGCAGATATAAATGACTCAGGATTTCCTGACATTATTCTTGCAAACGATTACGGAGTGGATGAAATATTCATTAACCGAAACGGTGAATACTTCTTCAACACTGGGCAAGAAGCAGGCCTTGGTTTTGTGCCAAAAAGTGGTATGAGTGTATCTATTGGTGATGTAATGAATCAAAACAGTTTTGCCATATACATCACCAATATTTCTGAAGCCGGTGTTCTTATGCAGGGTAACAATTTATGGGTTCCCACCCGGCAGGTTTCAGAAGACATTCCACGTTTCAGAAATATTGCCGGAAATATGGGGGTTGAGATCGGGGAGTGGGGTTATGCGGGTAAATTTGTTGATCTGAATAACAATGGGAATATCGATCTTTATGTTGCAAACGGATACGTTTCAGATGAACCCGATACCGATTATTGGTATGATTATGCTCGTGTGGTTGGCGGAAATCGTGCTGTTATTATTGATGCAAACAACTGGCCGCCCATGAACAATCGAACTTTTTCTGGATATCAGACGAATAAGATCTGGCTGAATGACGGAGCCGGACGATTCAGAGAAGTTGCAAGAAGTGTTGGCGGAGACCTGAATCTGGACAGCAGATCTGTTGCCTATGCCGATCTTTTTGGTACAGGATCTATGGATCTGATTGTGGCCAATCAGCATCAGCCTGTAAAAATCTATCGAAATCACGTGAAACCGGAACATAACTGGATTGGTTTTAAACTGGAAGGCACCAAAAGTAACCGCAGTGCAATCGGGGCTACTGTGATTCTTCACAGAGAAAATAACAGTACCCGAAAATATGTAAGCGGCGGTGATGCATTTAGTTCTCAGAGCCAGCGTCCGGTACATTTTGGACTGGGTGAAGAGAAATCCATCCGACGTGTTGAATTACGATGGCCATCCGGAACGGTACAAATTATTGATGAGTTGGAACTAAATCAGTATCACAAAATTACAGAGGCAACCGAATAGTTTGACAACTCTTCAGCTTTCAGAAAGATTTAAAACGTTTAAAGTGCCACCCGGGTTAATTGGCCCGCTTTTGATTACCGCTGTGGTGGTAGCGGCCCACTTTTCATTTGGAATTCTTGATGGGTGGCAGAAATTTGCGGCAGCACTTGGTGTTGCAGTAATTACCGAATCCGTATTGCATAAAATTGTTACCGGAAAATGGAGAAATCTTTCCAGTGCATATATATCCGGGAACAGCGCCGGAATTTTGGTTCGCTCTCCAATGATTTGGCCATTTGCCCTGTGTGCTGCCATCTCTATTGCCTCTAAATATGTATTTCGATTCAGGGGTACACACATCTGGAATCCTACAAATTTTGGTATTGTTGTGATGCTTTTAATCGCATCAGACAGCATGGCAGTGCTGAGTATTCAGTGGGGCAGCAATATGTGGGCAATGCTGGTCATCTGGATTGTTGGATTTTTAGTAATCTCAAAAGTAAAGCTCTTTCATGTTTGTGCGGTTTACATGATATCGTTTTTTGCATTTGCCTGGATTCGAAGTTTATATACAGGCGGTATTTTTCTTGCAGAAGTTGCGCCCATAACCGGCCCGATGTACCAGTTATTTGTTCTTTTTATGATCACTGATCCAAAAACAACGGTAAGTACCAAAAACGGGCGAATGTTCGTTGCCTTTCTCATTGCACTTGTTGAAATGTTTTTTCGGTTTGGTGAAGCTGTATATGCCCCGTTTTACGCGCTTTTTATCGTTGGTCCCATTGCTTTGATTATTGATAAATTATGGCAGGAGAGAAAGGATAAACAACTAACCGGCACTTCAGATATTGAAAAAATCCGTACGTAGGGTACGAGCCGATTTTGGTGGATTTATGATTTTTGATGCCTTAATAATGTAAGCGCTCTCAAAAAATTTACATCTCAGTAAATTTTTTTTTCGATTATGTGATGAATCAATACCAAAATTATCAACAATCTTGTTGTAAATACCACCCAATTGGTCTCTGTATTACTGTTAGATTACCTTAGTTTTAAGAGTTTTTTATCATTTACCCTTTCTATTTTTACAAAATGTAAAAAAGCTGTTTAAACATCTATTAAGGCGTGTAATAAAAGTTTTGGTTCACCGGGCACAACGTTTTATATAATGTCTCAATGGGGGTTAAAAGCGCTTCCAAAAAAAGCAATTATCTGATTGTCTATACAAGCTGGAGAATTCAGCGTTTAAAGTCTTTAAAGACCGATTTTATGCAGAATAGAATTTTTTTTTGTGGAAGGGCTTTTTTATAATTGTTGGTATCTCAGAACCGTGAAATGCTGCGAAGTAAATCACATCATTTGAGAATCTTAATCATAAACGTAAATAGACAGTTATGAATGGAAAAAAGCTACGGAAGAATATCTCTTCTTTGTTCAGCATTCCGAGCTTGTTAACTACCAAACCTGGGGCTGCTAACCTATTGAGTAAGGCTGTATTTGCCTGCTTACTGGTTTCGCTAACTTTTGGTCTGCATGTTAACGACTCATATGCTCAAGACAGAGTAGAAGTAACAGGAGTTGTTACTGATGCATCTGATGGATCCCCTTTACCGGGTGCAAGTATCATCGTGCAAGGATCCGGTGAGGCCACCGGCTCAACTATTGGTACAACAACGGATATGGACGGTAACTACACCCTCCGAGTTCCGCAAGATCTTAACGTACTTGTTGTTTCTTTTATCGGGTACATCTCTCAAGAGGTACAAATTGATGGAAGAACAGAAGTAAACATCCAAATGCAACCTGACATCAGAATGCTCGATGATGTTGTTGTTGTTGGATATGGTGTACAGGACAGGCGAGAAATTACCAGTTCTGTAGCCAGTGTAAGTGCAGATCAATTTAACAGAGGTAACATCAATGAAGCTCAGGAGCTGCTTCAGGGTAAAGTTGCCGGTTTACAGATCACCCGGCCGGGTGGTGACCCTAATGCCGGGTTTTCAATCCGATTGAGAGGTCTTGCAACTATTGGTGCCAACACTGAGCCATTGGTTGTTATAGATGGTGTAATTGGTGCAAGTTTCAACTCTGTAGATCCAAACGATATTGAATCGATTGAAGTACTGAAAGATGCTTCCGCTGCTGCAATTTATGGTACACGTGGTTCCAATGGTGTGATTCTTATCACCACAAAAACTGGAGATGCTGTAGCTGACGGAGGAATTTCTGTTAACTATAACGGCCAGATTTCTACCTCATTCGTTGCTAACAGATACGAAACTCTTACACCAGATGAGTACAGAGAATTAGGAACCAGAGGCATTACAATAAATGACCTCGGCGCCTCAACAAATTGGTGGGAAGAAGTAACACAAGCTGCATACACACAATCTCACAGTTTGGCTGTATCAGGTGGAACCGGTACTACAAACTATCGGGTTTCAGGTAACTTCCGCGATGTTCAGGGAATTCAGAAAGGAACAGGCAATCAGCAGTTAAATGCACGTTTGAATTTGAATCACAGAGCATTGAATGACAGGCTTACACTGAATGCGAATCTCTCCGTAACGAACAGAGAAAATCAAATTGGTCTTGGAGAAGTTTTCCGATATGCTGCTACATTCAATCCAACCGCTCCAATTGATAATCCCGGTTCTGGATTTGACAACTTTAATCCACTCCAGATTAATGAATGGACAACCTGGGATCAGGAGCAAAGCAGATACGTTATTGGCCTTCGCGGTGAATACGACTTTTCTGATGTTATAGACGGACTTTCCGGTGCTGTTTTCTATTCACGAGAGAATGAAGATTTCTTCCAGGGTGAATACTATAACAGTCAGCTTCGATTCCGAGGTGCAGGCCGAAATGGTCTTGCAAGAAGAGAAATGGTTAACAACAGCAACCAACTCTTCGAAACCACATTTAACTACCGTAACACATTTGATTGGATGCGAGTCGAGTCTGTAGCCGGGTATTCCTACCAGGAATTTGAAGGCAAAGGGCAGTTTGTTGAAGGTGGCGATTTTGTTACCGACAGTTTCCTCTACAACAACATGGGTGCTTCCCGTGAATTCAACAGAGGGCTTGGTTCAATTTCAAGTTTCCTGAACGAAAGTAAGTTAATTGCGTTCTTCGGACGTGTGAACTTAACTTTCGATAACACCTACTTTCTCTCCGGTACATTCCGGCGTGAAGGTTCCACCAGATTTGGTGATGGCAACAAGTGGGGTAACTTCTTCGCTGTTAGTGGTGGTGCAGAGTTAACAAAC
>SLGA01000298.1 GCA_007123985.1 Balneolaceae bacterium
CATCTCCTGTCGGAGTGGCCTCATCGAGCTCTTTTTCTCCTGAATCTCCATAAATACCCACAGCCGACGCTGATATAAATAACTCTGGACGATTTTGCGATTTCCGAATACTTTCAACCAGTTTTCGGGTTGATTCTATGCGGCTGTCATAAATTCTTTTTTTTACGGTCTCGCTCCATCGCTGGCCAAAGAGATTTTCTCCCACCAGATTTATAATCACATCTGATTGCTCTATGGCATTATCAAGATCTTCGCCCCAGCCAATGTACTTGCGATTTTCTGCCTGCTGATCAGCATAATTTTCAGGAGATCTTGTAACGAGAGTTAAAAAGTGCCCCTGTTTCAATAATTCGGTACAGAGATAATTACCTATAAATCCTGTACCACCTGTAATAAGTATCTGTTTGGTATTCATACTTGTATAACGTTGAAGAGGTGAAAATCAATCCTTTTGATCAAATCAAAAAGTAAAAATAGAAAAATATGAAGGGCGCTGAGAGTATCATGGAATCAAATCTATCGAAGAGGCCACCATGTCCCGGCAGAAGAGATGATGAGTCTTTCACGTTGGCGAGACGTTTCAGTTTACTTGCAGCAATATCACCAAGAGGGCCGAATATACTAATCAAAACTACAGCTGCAGGCAAGTGCCATAAGGTTAGCGGGAATGGATCTGCTAAAACATAAACAATTATATAGCCTGCAGCAGCACCCAAAAAACCAAACAGGAAACCTTCAATGGTTTTTTTAGGGCTGATCAAGGGAGCCAGTGGCCGTTTACCAAATGTTTTCCCTCCAAAGTAGGCAAATACATCATTTCCCCAGATCATGAAAAAGAGAGTGAGTGTCAACCAAAAACCTTCAGGTTCCAGACCAAGATTTCTGATTTGTACAATCATAAAAAACCCGAGCGGTGCATAAATTCCGGTAAAAAGTGTACTGAGCCAGCGAGCGGATACTGGTGTTTTTTTATCGATAATGGCCCAAATCGTTACCAGCAAAAGAGCCGAGGATAATGCAAGCACTATACTCTCGGGCAAAAGAGGAAATATCCAGAATGTAAACCCGAGAAGTATCGAAAGAATAAAATAATCGGGGCTGCCGGCAGATGTTACGATTCTGTGAACCTCCCACAAGGTAAAACCGGCCAAAATTCCCATTAATACTTCGAAAGACGTACCCCCAAACCACGTGATAAGAAGCACAAGTGCGGCAGCAGGAATACCAAAAAGAATTCTTTTTGTTAGTTCACTCAATAATCCGGGTTTTTATCATCTTCAGTTGGGCCTGCATCTTCTTGCTCATTCAAGGCCCGCAGGGCTTTTCGGGCTTTTTTTTCGAAATCGGCCGGAACATACAAATATACCATCGACATCTCCCCAATATTCAGGCTGTATGAAGAATCTCTTTTAGAAAGAATATTTGATGGTATTTTAAGGCTTGCAAGGTAGCTTTTAGCCAGCTCAACTTCGTACTCCGTGCCCTTTTCGAGTATACATACCCAGTTATTTATCTCGTTTGGTTTTGACCCTCGAAACATGAGATTGAAATTATTCTGTGAAAGTTGATTGCCTGAACATGGTTACAATCAGTATAACACTCAAAACGATACTCACCAAAAGCAGCCATACCGGTGGCAGATTTTCAGCGGTCATTTCCTGAAACATCAACTCGGGAAAGTTAATCCCTGCAACCACAGCCGTTCCATTGTTTAAAAAGTGTGCTACAACTGCAGGCCAGATTGAACCGCTTAGCCATGTCATCAGTGCAAGAACAGCTCCCAGTGTGGCCAGTGGTATCAGATTTCCAAGCTGTATGTGGAACATTCCAAACACCAGACTTGATACAACAACCGCTGCTATTATTCCCCAGCTTTTTTCAAACGATCGAAGTACATATCCCCGAAAGAGCACTTCTTCGCACACAGCCGGTACAAGTGCAACATTGAGTAGTCCAAACAACAAGATTCCTTCTGTGGTTAAAAATTGCTGAATCATCTCATACTGGCCCAGCTGTAAATCCGTAAAAAATTCGGGTACTGGAAGTAATGAATTCAGGTAGCCCAGATACATTACTGTTGGCTGGATAACCAATATCAGCAAGCCGCCGAACAGGGTATATTTCAGAGTATCGTTACTCCAGCCAAGGCGAAGATACTCCCGTACTCCCTCTCCAGTAGTATGAAGCCTTGTTACTATAAAAGTAGCCAGCCCGATAAAGAGTATTTGTCCTGCAGAATTACCTATGAAGAGCAGGTCTATTCGACTTGTCATTAATTCTGCGACATTTGTTGAATCTGTAAATTCACCAAATGCAAACATCAAACCAACAAAAACCAGACCTGCTACCACCTGAAAAAGTATTAAAGCAACTACAAGCCATATCATAACAATGGCCCAGTGGGCAAAACCATTACGTTCTGCCCATGATTGTTGATAAGAGTAGGAGTTGTTATCTAAACTGCTCATTCTTATTAGAAGGTCTCCTCATCTTTTTTTGCAAATACTTTCACTCCAATTAGTGCAGTAAGCAGGTTCAGCAGGCCGGTTACGGGAATTCCCCAAAATATTTGTCTGAAAAAAGACTGCTGTGTTTCAATAGAATCAGCCATTGCATCAATCATATCCTCTTTCGTTGATGCGGGCATATCCATCGCTTCGATGTTTGCAATCATGGATTGCAGAATTTTTTGAGTGTATTCAGGGTCAAAGAACATCACCCATAGCTCGCTCAGTATTACACTAAGCACTGTAATTACAGCTCCGGTTAAAAAGCCAAGAACAGCTCCCTGCCCAAGTTTCAGAAAGGGAGAAATTTCTTTTGTGTAATGCCATACGGCTACCAAACCGGCAAAAGCAGTGAGCAGGCAAATTACCCCACTACTTAGCATAAACGGAGAAAAAAATGAACCGGCAGGCTCTGAGTTAATCTGCTGATAACCAAAGAAAAGCCCGACAACAAAACTGATAAGACTGAAAATTGCGCCAACTATTACAAGACTTGGCCAGTAGTTACTAAAAACAAATTTATCTTCTGATTTACTTTCAATTTCACTCATAGTTCAAGGTTTTTTTGTTTAAATAGTTCGGAAATTACCAAAGAGACGGCAAATCCCAGGAGTATTCCTGTTAGAAACCGGCTGCTGTTTGTGTTTGTCCATATCTCCATCAGATTTCCTGCAAAGTCGATTATTTGAAACATTACAGTAACTAAAAGAAAATGTAATGTCCAATTTTTACCTGGTCTTACCTTTATCAGCAGGGGGATCAATAACCAGCCGGCTAATAACCCGGAAAATATACCAAAACATCGGGTATTTACTGCCATCTGCACGCCATTAATTGAAAAGGATCTCTGCGGCATTTGATGGCAAACACCTTGAAGCAGGTTTCCTGTCCAGTGCCCAATGGTCTGTTCGGCTCCCCAAACTGCACCGCCCAGCGATACGATCACCAGTAGAAAAAGTGACACAAGAATTCCTGTATAAAGCCAAAGATGCTTCATTGGCTTCTAATTCTTCACCAGATCGAGAAAATAATCGGGTGCTTTGCATGGCTTTCGGGTTTCTGAGTTTGTGAAACAGAGATTCACCTGACCCAAAATATGAGGCTTAGGCTGCCTATTTGTATAAACCCGATACCAGGTTTCCAGTTTTATAATTGGTTTTTTGTAAATCATTACCTCCACCGCCATCTCTTCATCGTAATGTATGGGAGATTTATATTCCACCTGAGAATAGATTACAGGAAGCATGTAACCATCCTCCTCAAGACCGGAGTAAGATACACCAAGGGAACGTATAAGTTCGGTTCTGGCAACTTCAAAATACTCGAGGTATCGCCCGTAATAAACATATCCCATTTTATCCGTTTCCCCGTAGCGGCTTCTAATCAGATGTTTGTAACTGATAAGTGGTTCTTTCTCAGGAAAATCAATCATGAAATCCAGAGTTTAGGAGCTCGATTTTGCGGAAGCCTTTTCCCATTCACCCATAGCAGCGTACTTTTCTATTCTCTGGTCGATTAACTTGGCGGGTTTCATTTTTTTGAGCCGTTTCAGGCTTTTCAGAATCTGATTTTTTACAGCCTCGGCTGATTTCTTGTAATTGCGATGTGCACCGCCTAAAGGTTCAGCAATAACCCCGTCAATCACTTTGAGTTCAAGAAGATCTTTTGCGGTAAGCTTTAAGGCGGATGCAGCCTGTTCTTTGTACTCCCAGGTTTTCCATAGAATGGATGAACAAGATTCGGGTGAAATTACGGAGTACCATGTGTTTTCCATCATGTAGAGTTCGTTGCCCATACCAATACCGATGGCACCCCCGCTGGCACCTTCACCAATCACAATACTTATGATGGGCACTTCAAGAACGGCCATCATCTTCAGATTTCTTGCAATGGCTTCTGCCTGTCCGCGCTCTTCTGCTTCAAGGCCGGGAAAGGCACCCGGTGTATCAAGCAATGTAACAACCGGAATGTTGAATTTTTCGGCCATTTTCATGAGTCTGTACGCTTTACGATAGCCCTCGGGATTGGCCATGCCAAAATTACGATACTGCCTTGCTTTAGTATCCCGTCCTTTTTGATGGCCAATAATCATCACCGATTCTCCATCGATGGTTGCAAGCCCCCCAACCATCGCTTTATCATCTGCATGGAACCGGTCACCGTGCAACTCAATGAAATCCCCGGTTATAAGGTCGATGTAATCAAGCGTGTAGGGGCGTTCGGGATGGCGGGCAAGCTGCACACGTTGCCATCTGGTAAGATTGGTAAAAATTGATTCCCGAAGCTGATCGGCTTTTTTCCGAAGCCTGTCAATTTCAGGCTTTAGAACTTCGTCCCCAACAGAGAGATCGCTCAGCTCTTCTATTTTCTTTTCTAATTCTTCAATGGGCTGTTCAAAATCGAGATATTGCATAGCGCTGGTTTTGCTGATTGCAGGTTTTTGTTTTTAATATAACAACAAATCTGTTTGGATTGCCAAAGCTTCTGTTATTCGACAATCTCCATTTTTTCGGCAAAGTAGTCGCAGAAATCCCTCATATCACCGCTGATGCGTTCATCGTTGGTGGAATTTTCGAGTGTATCTGCCATACTTTTTAATGTTTGATGGAAGAAAATTTTCATCTCATCTATGGTCATATCCTTGGTCCAAAGATCAAGCCGAAGGGTGTCTTTATTTTTATGATCCCACAAAGCGAGAATCATTGCACGACATGCAGCCTTATCGTACCCCTGCAAGTCGGTGGCCGACCATTCAATACTTTCGGGGATATTTTTTTCATCAAGCTTTACTTCTATACCTATTTTTTTTGAGTGATTAGACATGGTTTAGATCATTCCGGTTTACAATTATTTCTGAGCTTATCCAGCACAAACTGAAAATCTTCGGGCAAGGGAGAATCAAATTCTACTTTTTCGCCGGTGGTAGGATGAATAAAACCCAGTGTTTTTGCATGAAGTGCCTGCCGGCCAAGTTTTGCGAACATATTTTTGAACATATTTTTTCGTGAGCCGGTATTAGGCCCATAACGAACAGTATCACCACCATAGGTTTGATCTCCAAAAACGAATAAACCCTCGTGCTGCAGATGAACCCGAATCTGGTGTGTACGTCCTGTTTCAAGCTGCACTTCGAGAAGTGCAAGATGGTCGAATTGTTCAAGCCTGGTAAAATGAGTAATGGCCAGTTTTCCTCCTTCTTTTAATACAGTCATAATTTTCCGATCCCTCGGAGATCTGCCAAGATAGCTTTCAATCCTGCCTGTTTCAGGCGGGTACCCCCACACTATGGCCCAATAGGTGCGATCCGGTTTCTTTTTGGCAAACTGTGTTGAAAGCTTTTGGTGCGTTACCTCATTCTTTGCAACCACCAGCAGACCGCTGGTATCTTTGTCAAGGCGATGTACAATACCCGGCCGAAGTGTCTCTTCATCTGCATTGGCAAGGTTACTTTGTGTGTGATGCAACAGCCCGTTTACAAGTGTACCTGTCCAGTTTCCGTATGCAGGATGCACCACCAGATCCGATTCTTTGTTTACAATCAGCAGATCATCATCTTCATAAACGATGTTGAGCTCCATCTCTTCGGGCTTTGCCTTTTCCGGTGGAGGTTTTGGTAGCGAAATTTCAATTTTATCCCCGGGCTGCATTATGTACGAAGCTTTCTCACTTTTTCCGTTTACCAGAACGTACCCGTCTTTTATCGCTTTCTGAACTTTATTTCGCGTGGCGTTTTGAACAAATGAAGTGATATACTTATCAAGCCGTATATCGGTTGACTGCCCCTCGGGCACTTCAAGCAGATACTCTGTTTTCTGGGGATTTTCTTTTTCAATAATCATGGCATGAAGATAGTGAAAATATGCCTTCTTTATTCAGAAACGCACATTTGAAAAAAACTTCATTTAAAAGTGTAAGGTTTTCTCATTTTCTTGCTCATACGTATAGACTATTTATTAAGGCGGAAGCTATTACCGCGAACTTGCAAGAGATGATTTACGGAATCAAGAGTTAGAAAGGCCGCGCAGTTATTTAGACTGTGCGGCTTTTTTTAGTTACCGGAAATTTTTTGGCGCAGGTTCATCTTCGTTTCGTAAAGTTCATTTTCCCGTAAAAGTTCAACATGCATCTGATCTCCCTCTTCATAATCTCTGAGAAGTGCCCTTGCATGCATTTCGCTAACCACACGCTCAGGACCTATTTTTACGATGATATCTCCGGGCATAATTCCGCTTTCATAAGCCGGGCCGTTTTTATTCACACTGGTAACAAGTAAACCCTGCACATAGGGCAGCCTGTAGCGATAAACAAGCTGTTCGGTCATGGAAGTAAACTCCATCCCTGGATCGTAATCAAGAGTAACCACTCCGCGATTCAGCAGTTGTGATATGATTCGGTCCACTCTGTTGCTGGGAATCGCAAAACCAAGCCCAACAAAACCGGCACTTGTGCCACCTGTATAGATAAACGTATTCACCCCAATTACTTTCCCATCGCTGTTCAGAAGCGGCCCCCCGGAGTTTCCGCGATTAATAGCGGCGTCGGTTTGAATCATATCAATATAAATTCTTGGGTTGTTCGGGTTTGCTCTGAAATCGCGGTTTATGGCACTCACAACCCCAACCGTAACAGTGGGTTGGCCATCATCAAAAAGACCAAACGGATTTCCAAGTGCTATTGCCCACTCTCCAACCATAATATCATCAGAGTTTGCAAACTCAATAAAAGGATATACATCTTTGTCTGATTTTACACGCAGAAGTGCCAGATCAGTAAGCTCATCACTACCAAGTAATTCAGCTTCGTATGCATCACCATAGATCGTGTGGATGATAATTTCACTTGGATCTTTACCTACCACATGCTGGTTAGTTACAACAAGCCCATCTTCACTGATGATAAATCCTGAGCCCATGTTTGTGTTTTCTCGCGGTAGCTGCCCTCCAAAAAAGAATCTGAAAAACTCATCCTGAATTGATTCAAATTGCTGAACCGGTTCGGTTGCCATGATGCTTACCACGGCAGCACTCGCATTTTCAACAGCTGTGGTAATTGCATTTGCCCTGCCGGCTGTCAACTCTTCGGTAACTGAAAACCCCTCATCCTGTGGTGAACTTTCATCCGCATATCTGTCATTATTTTCTATGTAGGCTGCAGAAAATGGAATCTCTTCAGGTTCGGCTGATGCTTCTTCAGCCGGTTTCAATTCACAGGCTGAAGCTAATAGCGCTACCGCCAGAATTATAATATGGTTTTTGGTGATCTTCAATCAGAGTTGTTTTGAACCGATTTTTACAACTTCGTTTATCGCAGTATCGAGAGGGCCTTTGTGCCAGGCACCTGCAGCTTTTTTATGGCCGCCGCCGCCAAGCTCCCTGGCCCAGATATTTACATCCACCTCACTTCTTGAACGCAGGCTCATCCGAATTCCCTCCTCGCCGTGATCTTTCATTAGTATGGCTGCTTTTACTTTTTCAACACTTAACGGATAGTTAACGAAGCCCTCACAATCGGAGTATGTGGTGCCGGTATCATTTAGCATGTCTTGTGTAACGTACATGATGGCTACCTGATTATCCTCGTATATCTCTATTGTCTTCAAGGCAAGACTTAGCAATTTAATCTGAGCCAGTGTTTTATTGGAATAGAGAGCCTCGGCTATTTCATTTGGTTTAAAACCACCAATACGAAGAAGATTGGCAGTAATCTCCACCGTTTCGGGGCTAACACTGTCGAACTGCAAAGATCCTGTATCTGTAATTATACCGGTGTATAAGGCTTTCGCTATCTCTTCGTCGATCTGATCAATATTGTCCTCTTCATATAGCCGATAAATCAGCTCGCAGGTTGATGATGCTTGTACTTCAGAAATTACTACCTCAAAGCCATCGTCAGGGTTGGGGTGATGATCAATAATCCACACCGGGCGCGGATGGTTTTCATGCCATTCAGCAAATGCACCGAAACGATGTGTTGCGTTTCCATCCACAAGAATAAACAGATCACACTGCTCAAATTTTTCAACATCCGGTTTTTCAACAGGAAAATAGGACGCCATCCACTGCAGATTATCAGGAATATCGTCATCGTTAAAAGCCAGGGCGGTATATCCGTTGTTATCCAGCCACCTGCAAAGAGCAATTTGAGAACCGATGCAGTCACCATCGGGGCGAATGTGAGAGATCACTCCAATTGTATTGTGATGTTTTATCTTCGTAATAAATTTTTTAAACATATATCTTCTGCTTCAGTTGTTCTGCCGTTTTATCGCGCTGTTTGTTTGATTTCTAACTTTTTCAGCGTCTCTGAATAAGACATCAAAAATCCCGCTTCTGGCGATGGATAGCAAACCAATATTATCAACTTAAACTTATTGCAAACAGGTATTCGCTGCACTGCCTATGAAAGCACTTATTTTTTGTGATGGTGAAATTCCACCTATCTCGTTATTCAAATCGCATCTGGACAACGCTGATTTACTTATTGCTGCTGATGGTGGTGCTCATCACGCAAATTATCTCGGTATAATCCCCGATTTCATCGTGGGCGATATGGACAGTTACGAACCAACCGGCACTGAAAACTCCGTAATTGTAAAAGATGGTGATCAGGAGACCAACGATCTTGAAAAAGCCCTCTCACTGGCTCTGAATAAATCTGCAACTCACGCAGTTGTAGTAGGCGCAACGGGACAGCGGCTCGACCATACATTGAAAAATCTGTCCGTGCTGCTTCAATTTCACCCTAAATTTTCAGATCTCTTTTTTTTAGACCGCTACTCTACTATACACCTGATCAAATCGCCGTTTTCTCAACATTTTGAACCGGGAACATCTGTATCACTTTATCCGCTTTCAGGAACAGTCGAGGGAATAACAACCAAAGGGTTGCAATATCCGCTGACGGATGGAATATTAAAAAACGGTGAGCAGGATGGCAGTTCGAATAAAACAGTAAAAAAAACAGTCGAAATTGAATTTAAAAAGGGAGACCTTCTACTTCTTGTTAATCACAAATCAACCGAGTAGTGTCCTCACAATTCTCCCTGATTGATTGGTCGTTCGTAGCCATCTACTTTATTTTTCTGATCTGGCTTAGCTGGAAAAAAGGCTGGAAGGCAGAATCTGAAGAAGACTTTCTGCTTAGCGGGCGAAAAGTAACTTTACCTGCATTTATCGCAACACTGGTTTCCACCTGGTATGGCGGCATACTCGGTATCGGAGAGTGGAGTTACCAGTTTGGTATTTCGCAATGGTTAATTCTTGGCATACCTTTTTATGTTTTTTCCGCGCTATTTGCAGTATTTCTTGCCGGAAAAATCCGGTTAAATAAGGCATTAACTATACCCGAGGCAATTGCAAATTATTATAGCAAGCGTGCCGGCAGAATCAGTGCACTGCCTATTTTTATTCTCGTTAGCCCCGCCCCCTACATACTGATGCTCGGACTGTTGTTTCAGTTTCTTATTGGCGGGGACGCTCCGTTTTTGCTTTACGCATCTCTGGTTGCGCTATTTTCAGTACTTTACATAACTATCGGCGGGTTTGGTGCTGTTTTGCGAACAGATATTTTGCAGGTAATACTGATGTTCAGTGGTTTCATAATTCTGCTGATTTTTGCGGTACAGGAGTTTGGGGGCTTTGGAACGCTATTGGCTGATTTGCCAGCCGGACATCTTGATATTACAGGTGGCAACTCTTGGCAGTACATACTTGTTTGGTTTTTCATTGCCTTGTGGACCTTTGTTGATCCAAGTTTTCATCAGAGAGCTGCAGCAGCAGAATCGCCGCAAACAGCCCGAAAAGGCGTCTTTTATTCAATCGCTTTCTGGATGGGTTTTGACTTTTTAACCTGCTTTGCAGGGTTATATGCATTTGCAATATTGGGCCCGGGCCTTGAACAGCCCGTTTTGGCCTACCCAATTCTCGCCGATCAGATACTACCCATAGGCTTTAAAGGCCTCTTTTTCCTGTCGCTGCTGGCCACCATCATGTCAACACTGGATAGTTATCTCTTTATTTCCGGCCAAACCCTGGGCCGAGATTATCTTCTGAAATATTTCCCCCGGGCAAACCCGAACATGCTAACCAGAGTAAGTATTCTCATATCAGCGGTACTCGGAATTTTGCTCATTATTGTTTATCCCAGTGTTATTGATCTCTGGTATGTAATCGGTTCGATTTTTATCCCTGGCCTGCTGGTCCCTGTGCTGGGCATTTATCTGAAACCATTTAGAATACCGGCTTCATTTGTTCTCTACTCTATCATTGGGTGTACGGCTGTTTCTCTGATCTGGCTGATTTTAGGCACTGTTTTTACCCCGGACGATTACACATATGCATTCTATGGTGTAGAACCATTTTATCCGGGCCTTTTTGTAGCTATTATTTTGTGGTTTACAGGGAGAGCTGTATCAAACAGAATTGAATAAAAAGCAGTATCAGGTTGATTTTAAAATATGCCCAAGATTCAATTTATGTATGGGTATGAGATACTTATTTGAAAAAACGTCTTTTTGGATTCCCAACAAACCTGTTCCTCGAAAATCAACCACGCAATAGTTCTCTTCAGAATTTACTACCTCACCAATGCCATAATACTCGGGAGACGGCCCGTAGTAAACCAGATCACCCAGCTGGAGCGTGTTGGATGCTCTTCTGTGATAAGGATAGATCACTGGCAAGAGGTCTAAACGATATGAAAGTCTTCTGTTTTTAGTCGCCATTATTTACTGCTTGGTGGAAATAGATTTTCCGTTCTTTTTTACCCGTCTGTTCAAAAATTATCAGTTTCTTTTCGTTCGGAAGAATCTCTAAAATACGCTCCGGCCATTCGACAATGCAAACGCCATCACCATA